>NZ_JBSXNN010000082.1:0-12978 GCF_056857635.1 Vreelandella sp. L-15
CCAGGCAGACGTGCGTCGTCTCGGCGGTGATCGGTGCTTCGATCAGTGACAGCAGGGTCGTGGACCAGGTGGCGGTGCGCGCCTGCAGGTCGTTGGCGGCAAGTTTCTCCAGCCGCTGTCGCAGCGTCGCCGCGCTCGGGACCTTCTGCAGGGTCAGCAGTTCTTGGAAGGGCTTGTCGCGGGGGAAGTTCTCGACACCGTCATAGTCGCTCATGCCCACACACACCAGGCCCAGGTAGCTCTTGATCACGTGACTGGTGGGCATGCCCAGCGTGGTGGGGAAGCGGCTCTCGATGCTGTCCACGCCAGCGATCTCGAAGCATTGCCCGATGATGGACAGCCCGGCGTGGCTGGTGAGGGTGCGGCGACTGGCGCGGAACTTTATGTTGGGCATGGCACTGTCAGGGTGAATGGCGATAATGGCTATATTGCCATGCAGGTCAGTGGGTTATAAGTGCTTCCGGGGGCCGGTCTCACGGATTCAGGGTTTACGCATGACACTCTCCTCTGTATGTGAGTCACTCTGCCAAACGCGCTGGTAGTAGGACTTGATTACGGTTTTTTATCCTGTGGCAGGAGTGCTTTTTTAAGATATCCTTAAAGCAGACTTTAAGGTCAAGGCCTCATTTTAAATTCGTTATACAACCTAAATGTTTGTCATGAGCGCTCAGCTGAAGACTTGACCTTTGGGCAGCCTGGCGGTTGTAAGCTGGCTACGAGTAAACAAATGAGGGTAAGCCAATGCGAGTCTCCGAGCTGGCTCAGACGGGAGGGGTAACGGCAGAAACGGTACGTCACTATACAAGGGAAGGGTTGTTGCAACCGCACCGCGACCCGCGCAACGGTTATCAACTCTACGATATAGAGTCCTTGGGGCGCCTACGTTTTATCGACTGCCTGCGTTCGCTGGGCGTTAGTCTTCCAGAGATCAAACAAATATTATCTTGGGCGGATCAAGGCACCGTAGAGTTTAATGAACCAGTACCACTCGCCACTCAAAGGCGACGTCTTCACTTGCGGACCCAAGAACTTCAGGTGATAGCGCGATGGTTAGATAACATGAACCAAGACAAGATGACTGAAAGCTTCAGGCTGAAGGAACTAATCGAATCGCTTGGGACAGGTAAATTAGTTTTCGAGGCTAATGATTCGCGAAGTAATCATTAGTGATGCTGCGAAGTCATGGCACTGTGCGTATCCACCATCCCTATCATGGATTGCAGATGCCAGAGTTACCAGACGGCAAACGTAATAATCAGCAGCGCTGCTAGCGTACGAGTCGCGGGGCTACGTATCCATATTGAGACACGGCGCGCTGCCACTCCGGTCGCTAGGACGGCAGGCAAGGTGCCGAGCCCAAAGGCCCCCATCATCGCGGCGGCACGCAATGGCTCGGCTACAGCAAGACTCCAGGCCAGCATCGAATAGATTAGCCCACAGGGCATCCAGCCCCATAGCGAGCCAAGTGCGAATGCTTGGGGTACTTTTACAACAGGCATCAAGCGACGGCCTATTGGTTCGATGCGGCGCCACAGGACGCGCCCCAGTGCCTCGATACGTAGCAAGCCCTTCCACCAGTTGGCGATATACAGTGCCATTAGTATCAACATGACCGCCGCCAGGATACGCAACACCAGGGCGAAGCTGTCCAGTGCATGGTTGAGCACGGAACCGAGCAGGGCCACCAAGGCACCAGCGATCATGTAGCTGCTGATACGACCTAAATTATAGCCGAGCAACAGACCTGCTAAACGCCTCGGCTGTCGCATGCTGGGGGGCACAGCAAAGGTCAGGGCACTCATGATGCCGCCACACATGCCGATACAGTGCGCGCCCCCCAGCAAGCCGAAGACGAAGGCCGCCGCCAGCGGCGGCAGGCTCATGTCGGCGGGATTCATTTAAGGGGCTCCTTTGGAGCTACCCGCCGTATCACGGGAGGGGCTGATAGTGAAGGCCGCCGGAGGCGAACCGTACGATGAGACGAGTTCGACCTGTTCGGGTGGATAGCAGAGTCCTTGGTTGGAACAGCCCTGAAAGGTCACCATGATGGCCAGCGGCCCGGTAACGGTGTCGCTCGCCTCTATGGGCGCACTCACCAACACCTGATCGTAGAAAACGTTAATGTTCCCTAAAGACGCGTGCGACATTGGCTCGCCAGGCGGCAAAGCCAACTCACCGAAATTGATATCTTGAGAGAGACTCTCAATCGCGAACTGATGCCGGTGAAGGTAGTAATTTTCGGCGGCGGTGAAGCCGATATAAACTCGATCATCGTCTCGCCAGGCGGTGGTTCGGAAGGCTTCTTTAGCCGGTAGAAAGTCACGTTGGGGCGAACGGTTAAAGGGGGAACTTTTGTCACCAACCTCAAACATCTCTTCACGTGCCGCTACCGGGGTGACTATAAAGAGTGCCACCGTTAGAAAAGCGAAGACTTGTTTCATGAGTTTAACGCCGCCTTTGGCTTATCCATTGGCTGACCTCTGGACCAAGCGACCAGAGCAAAGCCCGCGACGATCATTGGTAGTGTCAGTAGCTGCCCCATGGTTAACCAGCCAAAAGCGATGAATCCCAACTGAGGGTCGGGGAGGCGCACGAACTCTACGATGAAACGGAAGGCTCCATACAGAAGCAGGAACAGCCCAGAGATGAGGCCCCGCTGACGTGGTCGGCGCGATAGCCACCACAGCACGGCAAACAACACGACACCTTCAAGGGCAAACTCGTAGAGAGCCGAAGGATGCCGTGGCTCTGGGCCCAGCTCCATCATGGATGGAAACACCATTGCCCAAGGTACATCACTAACTCTCCCCGGTAACTCGTGATTGATGAAGTTCCCGAGGCGACCCGCTCCCAGGCCGATGGGGACTAACGGAGCAATGAAGTCGGTCAGTTGAATAAAAGCCAGTTGATGTTTGCGAGCAAACAGCCAGGCAGCCACTAACACACCGGCAAGGCCGCCATGAAAGCTCATGCCTCCTTCCCAGATTTTTAGTAACCAAAGGGGGTTGGCTTGCAGTTGTTCGAGCCCGTAAAACAGTGCATAGCCAAGGCGGCCGCCAACGATGATGCCGATGGCGGCGTAGAAGATCAGGTCGCCTATATCATCGTGGCTTAGGCCGAGTCGGTGGGCGCGACGCCGACCCAACCACCAAGCGGCCACTAGCCCGATTACATACATTAAGCCATACCAGTGAATCTGAAGAGGGCCTATGGCGATGGCGATCGGGTCGATTTGAGGGTATTGCAGCATATATCTTCCTTAATCAATCGTTACTGTTGGAGTCATCAACAAAAATTATTGCGTCTTAAGAGCCGTTTTATCGTTTCCACTTCTCGACTTCCTGGATGACTCGCTCAACATCTTCAGAAGTTATGTAACCTGTATGTTTGTAACGAATAGTGCCCTCGGTATCGACCAGATAGCTTTCGGGTGCGCCATAAACACCTAGCTCAAAACCTAGGTTACCCTCTGGATCAAAAATATTGACTTCAAAAGGATTCCCAAACTCGTCAAGAAACTCGAGTCCCTTTGCCTGGGTATCCTTGTAGTTGATGCCAACCAAGCGGACGCCTCGCGCGGCTAAGTCCAATAACTGCGGCATTTCATGCTTGCAAGTGGGGCACCACTCTCCCCAAACATTGACCAATGTCACCTTATCTTTAAAAAGAGATTCATCAACGACCCTTGAGGGGTCTTCCAGCGTCGTCAGGTTGAAGGCCGGAAACGGCTGAGCTAACAAGGGGGAATCTCTGGCGCTAGGATCCATTGATAAGCCCTGATAAAAGAAAAAGCTCAAACCAAAAAAGCCCAATAGGGGTAAAAATAGCAATGTCCGAGATTTCACGTATACGTCTCACAGGTAGTAGCGGGTAAGTGCCTGCTGAGCATTGTTAGTGCTTACGGAAGTTGATTTGGAGCACTAGGTTGCATCGGTCATGGCTTCCGAGCCCATAGGCGTTTCGCCAGCAGCGGCAGCAATGTGATGCCACTGATGAGGACCAGCGCGATCGTGAGACCACGGGAGTCGGCGGTAATTAGCACTTCGCCGAACTTGACGATCAGATACGCCGTGGGGATTACGCCGGCCAATGTGGCGATCAAAAAGCGCCAGAAGGACAGGGGTGTAATACCTGCCGCGTAGCTGATGGCATCAAACGAAATGAAGGGCACCAATCGGGATGCAAAAACGATGAGCATCAAGCCGGTTTGAGAGCGTTCCTTCCCCAGCCAGTTAAGGATGGGACGCGTACGCGACCAGCGTTGCATTACCTCATAGCCGAACAAACGAGCAATGCAGAAAGCGAGCAGAGCGCCGGCTTCGGCACCGATAACGACATAGGCCGTTCCCCAAACTGGGCCGTAGATCGCACCGGCCACCATGGCAATCGGACCACTGGGGATCGGGCTCATGACAATGGCCGTAATCATCATAAAGATGATGGCCAATGGCCCCCAGACGCCCAACCCATCAACCCATTCACGCAAGGCCTGCTTATCGGTCAAGACCGACAAGGCGCCGGTCTCCATCAGGATCCAATAGAGGGACGCCAAGCCCATCAGTAGAGAGAGCCCCAAAAAGAGCTTTTGCTTTACACTAAGCTTGGTTGCCATGTCCATCTCAGTTGTGGGGAGCAGGGAGACATGTCATCTCAGCCCTGTACCGTGATGGAGTATCATTCAACACCCAATATTTCGCGAAGCTGGTCGGTCGACACTGCACCATTGATACGCTGTACTTTCCCGGCTTCATCACGGTAGTAGCTGGTCGGCGTCCCTGTAGCACCGGCCTCGCGCATGATCTGGGCATGCTTTCTGAGCAGCGCTTGACTCTCCTCCGACGGCTCCACCGGTTTTATGCCGCCATTGCGAAATTCCAATTCATGGGTTTCGAGAGCGCTAGCCGGATTGTCGGCTTCAAGGATTGCGGCAGCTTTGCGAAGACTGTCCTCTGATAGCACGCCGACCAGCACGTGACGAAGCTGTAGTACGCCTTGCTCGATTAGCGGGCGTGAATTCTTCCAGAGTGCGTTGCAGTAGGGGCAGTTGGGGTCTGTTAGTGTGTAAACAATATGCGATGCATCATCATTCCCCTCCGAGATAAAACGAGTGTTTTCAAACGCACTCCAGGCAGCTTCCAGCATGGGTTCCAGCACCAGAGCCTGAAGCTGGCTTTCCATGACGGCATTGCCCTGGGGGTCGATTAACGTACCAATGACGGCATAGTCGGAAGAGGAAGAAATATAAGCCGCCATAGGCTCATTATCATAAGACAAGGCATAGCCTTGGAGGTCGTCAGGCGCTTCGAAGATGCCATGGAATGTGAACCCTTGATCCACCAACACGGTAATCGTCTTGGGCAAGGGAGACTCAGTATTAGCGGCAATGCCGGCCTGATGACTCTCATTGGCATCGGTTCCTGCTTCCTGCGCCAACGCAGGCAACGTAATAAGACCTAACAGACCTGCAGCGGCTAGGTAATAAGTAGAATGTAGGATATGCCTCATGAATGCTCTCTTTATCAATTACTGTTTTTCCAAGGGATTAGGTCGATCACATTTACTGGCTGGTTTTAGTGCTTCTTATTAAAAAACAGGTGCTTGATAAGCGCAGCAACACCAAGCCCCAGTGCAATAATCAACAAGATCGCTATTAGGCCCATCCCCGCCATACCCCACATGCAACTATCACTTCCCATCATTTTGAATTCCTCTTTAACACTACGGTGTTTGGTTTAGGCGCGATGAACAGCATCGTTTGGACGTGGTGTGGCATTGCCGGTATCTGGCGTGAAACGGCGTAGCCGCAACGAGTTAGTCAGCACAAAGACACTGGAAACGCTCATGGCCGCCGCCGCCAGCATGGGGCTGAGCAATACGCCGATGAACGGATAGAGCATGCCCGCCGCCACGGGGATTAGCGCTACGTTGTAGCCATAGGCCCAGACGAAATTGCTGATAATGGTCCGGTGGGTGCGCTTGGAGAGCGCCGTGGCATTGACGATGCCTCGCAAATCGCCACTCATCAGCACCACATCGCCGGACTCGATGGCGATATCGGTGCCAGTACCGATCGCAATGCCCACGTCGGCCTGGGCCAAAGCGGGTGCATCGTTGATCCCGTCCCCCACAAAAGCGACACGCTTGCCCTCCGCCTGGAGACGCCGGATCTCTGCCGCTTTCTGGTCGGGCAGCACCTCAGCGAGAACCTGCTGGATGCCAACCTGTCGGGCGATAGCATCGGCAGTGGCACGGTTATCGCCGGTGAGCATGGCCACCTCCAACCCTTGCGCTTTGAGTGCTGTGATAGCGTCGGCAGAGCCCTCCTTGAGGGGATCCGCCACCGCGATGACTGCAGCAAGCTGACCGTCTACCGCGGCATAGAGCGGGCTCTTGGCGTTCTCGGCAAACACCTTGGCGCGTGTTTCTGCCTGGCCGAGCTCGATTTCCAGCCGATGCATGTAACGATCAGCTCCCACATGTACCAAGTGGCCGTCGACCTCGGCTTCAATGCCGTAGCCAGGCTCGGCACTAAAGCGACTGACCGAGGGTAATTCCAGCCCACGGGTCTTGGCGCCCTGCACAATAGCCTCAGCGATGGGGTGCTCGCTTTGAGCTTCCACCGCCGCGACCAGTCGCAGCACGTCGTTTTCATGACCGTTAATAGCTTCGAAATCAGTCAGTTCGGGGCGTCCTTGGGTCAAAGTGCCGGTCTTGTCCAGCACCACCGTATTCATCTTGGCCAGCGTCTCAAGCGCCGCCCCTTTGCGAAATAGCACCCCCATCTCGGCCCCTTTCCCGGTACTGACCATGATGGCCGTTGGGGTGGCCAGGCCCATCGCACATGGGCAGGCAATTAGCAGCACGCTAACGGTAGTGACAAAGGCAAAGGACAAGGACGGCGCCGGTCCGAAAGCGAACCAGAGTGCAAAGGTCATCGTGGCGATAGCGATGACTACGGGAACAAATACACCAGCAACCTTGTCGGCCAACTGCTGGATGGGGGGCTTCTCCGCTTGGGCCGTTTCCACCATCTTGACGATCTGCGACAAGACAGTGTCGGCACCGACTCGCGTGGCCCGAAAGGTAAGTGCACCGTTCTTGTTGATAGTGCCACCGACGACTTCGGAATCCTTCTGTTTGACGACCGGCACTGGCTCACCGCTGATCATCGACTCATCAACGTAGGAGTGACCCTCCTCAACAATGCCATCGACTGGAACACGCTCCCCTGGGCGAACCAAAATACGATCGCCCGTGACGACGGCGTCGATAGGCAGCTCGACGGTTTCATCTTCGCGGATGACGCGGGCAGTTTTCGCCTGTAATTGCAGAAGCTTCTTGATAGCCTCGGAGGTGCGGCCCTTGGCAATGTGTTCAAAATAGCGACCGAGCAGAATTAGCGTCACGATGACCGCCGCCGCTTCGAAATAGCTCACGGCGGTTCCGACGGGGAAGAGCGCGGGCATTAGCAGGGCGGCGACCGAATAAAAATAGGCAGCGCTCGATCCGATCATAACGAGGCTATTCATGCCAGGATTAAAATGCCGGAGTTCGGCGAAGCCAGTACGATAGAAGCGTGCCCCGGCATAGAACTGCACCGGTGTGGCCAACAACCACTCAACGCCCATCCAGCCGCGATGCGGCATTAGACTCGTTAACAGCGCGTCAAAGGCGGGAATCATTTTCCCCATGGCGATGATAACCACCGGAATCGTAAATATTGCCGCGAGCACGACTCGGCGGCGAAGCTCGGCTCTCTCCCGATCCTCGCTGTCCGTTGGTGGCGGCGTATCGGTATCCTGCGGTTCATAGCCGGCTTCGCGGATGGCATGCTGAATACGCGTTAACGAAACGGCTCCTGGCAGGAAACGAACGAAGGCCTTCTGGGTAGCAAGGTTAACACTCACTTCCACCATGCCGGGCAGCTTCGTTAGCGTTCGCTCTATCCGAGAGACACAAGATCCGCAACTCATGCCGGTAACAGGAATCTCGATACTTTCCACTACCGGTTGATAGCCCGCTGTTTCAATGGCGTCGAGTAGGCTAGTGGTCGTGGTAACTGCTTCGACCTGGATAGCCGCCTTCTGGGTGGCGAGGTTCACTTGAGCGTTGATCACGCCTGGCTGCTGGCTGAGTGCACGTTCCACACGCCCAACACAGGAAGCACAGGACATACCACGAATCTCGATATCGACGTTTTGCGCCATAATGAAGATCTCCTGTTATTTATTGACGACCCGATATGCGAGCTTGATTCCCCATGTTCGCTGTCGAGAAAGTGCTGATCATTCAGCCTGCTCAGCGATAGCTTCAACAATCGGGCAGCCTTCCTGCATAGGCCCTTCGCCTGCACACTCGCTCAGTGTTTTCGATAATACGGCTTCAATCCGCGTGAGGTGTTTGATCTGCTCGCGCACCTTGTGCAGCTTCTCCCCGGCGATGCGTTTAGCTTGCGCCCGGTCGCCATTAGCATCCTGAAGCATTAGCAGCTCCCGAATCTCTTGCAGCGTGAAGCCCCACTGCTTGGCATGGACGATAAACTGCAACCGATCCACAGCTTCCAGTGGGTAACGCCGATAGTTGGCATCGGTCCTCCTCGGAGGAGGCATAAGTTTCTCTTTTTCGTAGAATCGAATCGCCTGGCTAGCGACCCCGCTTCGTTCGGCAAGCTCGCCGATACTTAGTGTTTGCATAGCGTTACCTCACGACATTATTAATCCAAGCTTCTGGCAGCCTGACTCAACGAATCTACCGGTCGGGGCTCCTATTGCTCCGGTTGGCGCACGACCCTAAGGTAGGGCGTCTTGGTGTTCCAGCCTTCGGGAAAGTGTTGCCTAGCGTCATCATTCGATAGCGATGGCGAGATGATGACATCGTCACCATTTTGCCAGTCAACGGGGGTGGCCACTTTGTGCTTGTCAGTTAGCTGAAGCGAATCGAGAACCCGCAGTATCTCGTCGACATTACGTCCTGTGCTGGGTGGATACGTCAAAGTGAGACGAATTTTCTTGTCAGAATCGATGATGAAGACCGTACGCACCGTCAGTTTGGGGTCGGCTTTGGGATGGATCATTCCATAAAGCTTCGCTACCACCTGATCTTCGTCAGCCAGCAAGGGGTAGTTCAGGGCCGTGCCCTGAGTCTGTTCAATATCCCCCGCCCAGTCGTGGTGAGAGCTGAGGGGATCCACCGAAACCCCAACCAGTTTGGCACCCCGCTGGGTGAATTCGTTCTTTCGCTTGGCAAACGCGCCCAGTTCTGTGGTGCATACTGGCGTAAAATCAGCGGGGTGCGAGAACAGCACCGCCCAGCTGTCGTCAAGCCATTGGTGAAAGTTGACCGTGCCTTGCGTGGATTCGATCGTGAAGTTTGGTGCTGTCTCGCCCAGTTGTAGCGCCATGGAAATGTCCTCATGTCATTCATTGAGTAGCCACCATAACTTTGAAGTCAACTTTAAGGTCAAGCTTGATGTGTAATATTTGCAATTCGATAGGAGACAAATAATTTGTCAATAAAGGTTGACCTTAAAGCAGCTGTAAGCCTTAAAATTCTTACGGCGTTAAAATGGATATGATAGGAGGTAGCACCATGGGATTGGTATCAATACCCTTGTTGGCCGTCTCCATAACTTAAGTTGCGATAACACATTGGAATCTCTCTCTTCCATCGGCTTGGTCGGCGCCTTTATCGGCGGATTGGTCTCCTTCTTCTCGCCCTGCACGCTGCCCCTGTTACCGGCCTACCTGTCGGTGGTCACAGGCGGTAGTGCCGGTAAAGCCGACAGGCGGTTAGAGGCATTGACCCTCAGTGCCTTCTTCGTCTTCGGCTTCAGCATCGTGTTCATCCTACTCGGGCTCGGCGCCAGTAGTATCGGGCAACTGATGCGAGGGTATCGCCAAGAATTCAACTGGGTTGCCGGCTCGGCGGTGATCGTGCTGGGCCTCTTCATGACCGGCGTGTTCCGATTGCCGCTTTTCCAGCGTACCTTTCAGTTCACCCCCAATGTCCAGGGTGGCTCTCCGCTTTCGGCTACTGTGTTCGGGGTATCTTTTGCCATCGGCTGGACGCCCTGTATCGGCCCCATCCTGGGCGCCATCTTGATGGCCACGTCCAATGCTGCTAGTGCCCAGGCTGGAATGATATATCTCAGTGCCTACTCGGCAGGACTGGCGCTACCTTTTCTTGCCAGCACTTTACTGATTAACCGATTCGCTCTGCATCGGCAAAGCCTAGGAAGGTGGAGCGCCTATGCTCGCCCCGTGGCGGGCACGGTTGTGATCCTGATGGGCATCGCCATCGTCTCGGGTACCATGACGCGGCTTTCCAGTATCATGGTCGACCTTTTTCCCTCCCTGGCGACCCTGGGGTAGCCAGGCCGTCAGAGAAGTAGAGATTAATTTTCATACTGACTCCTTAGGAAGCTTATTAGGCTGAGCTAGTCTCCTAAAAGGAGATTATTTTTATAAAGCTTAGAACTTGATTCCTCTCATTATTAATTTAGTTTTCTCACCTACTTACTTTAATTAGGGGCTTCGTGGCGAGCTAACTTCCAGGCGCAGCGAATGCTGCAGTATTTTTTGAAAAACATTTACTATAGTAGGCCTTCCTGAATCTTAACTGAATAATAAAAAATTATTGGCAAGTAGCGCACAGCTACCTTTTTAACTTTATATTTCGTGAGTAGTTACCTGATTACCTTTCCTTGATTTTTCTTTTAGGTTGTTCTAGCTTTATTATGCCAAGCAAGAGCTATGGTGAATAAAATCTGATTTAATAAATGGAGAATCGAGATGAATTTTGGAAAATATGAGAATTGCATTGAAGCTTGTCACGTATGTGCAGCGTATTGTGACAAGTGTGCAACTGAGTGCCTAAAAGAAGACGACGTAAAAATGATGGCGGAATGTATTCGCCTTAAAATGCAATGTGCTCAAATTTGCCGGTTAGCCGCTTCATTCATGGCACAAGAAAGCGAGTTTGCGCACGAGATCTGCCGTCTATGTGCCGACATTTGTAAAAAGTGTGGTGATGAGTGTGCAAAACATGATGCAACCCATTGTCAAGAGTGTGCTCAAGCTTGTCATCGCTGCGCTGAAGAATGTGCCGCAATGGCCAGCTAAGCTTCAAACCAGCCGGGGCAAGCGCTCCGGCTCGACGTGAACTTCTATGGAGAAATTCATTTGCTTTAACTCAGGCTTTCAAATTATTGAGGTAATTATTTTGAAATAAACTCTAGTAGAAGCAAGCCTACTGCGAGCCTCTTTTAAGGAAACACTGCATAAATACGACCGTTGCTGCCTAAGTGCCACCGGCAGGGCAAAATACAGTTTTCCACTACCCGCCAGAGTTCTCGATGAAACAGATCTCGTTTGCTCAGGCTGAGCACCAGAACAATAAGAAGGTCACCCGCCGGGAAGTGTTCCCGACGCGACCCGGGAAGTGTTCCCGACGCGACTGATCTTTCTTATTCAGTTTAGTGACAGTGGTATTGTGGGTCGCCTGTTCGATCAGGCCCCACATGAAGTGACGAAGACCATAAAAAAGCTTGGGCATACGCCCAAGCAATCGATCAAAACAGCTTCTCTGCTATGCTACTAACTCACCCTAGAAACTATACTGGGCAGCCACCATCACACGGCTCGCATCTTCTTCACGGCCATCGGCCAACTCCGTTTCGAAATAGCCGTACTCAATTCCGTACATCAAGCGTTCGTTGGGAGTCCACATCAGATTAAGAAATGTATTCTTGTTCTTTCTACCTGCATTCCCACCTACGGTAGGGTCGCCCAATTTGACATCGGTATAGCCATGGGACGCGTTCAGTGAATAGTGTGGTGATATTTGATAAGAAAGACCAAGGGCTCCGCTATCGCCAGATAGCGTTTGCAGCTTACCGTTGGTATCGACGTAGGCATCGGCACCGTTGAAGTAATCGCCAGACAGATAGAGGTAACTGTTCGCCCCCTCGCTGGCGTTCACGATCGCTCTCAAGGTCACCGGTCCGGCATGGTAGGCACCTGCGGCGAAGGCCCCATAGCCCATTTCCGTATCCTTCTCGCTGCCGGTATCGTACTTCAGCTGCCGGGCGATGCCGGCGATTGAGTAGGAAAAGTCACCCATACTATCTTCATAGCGCAGGCTCAACGCGGGCATCGATGATACGGCATCGTCATTATCTGGCAAGGAGGCGTCTTCAGGTAAGGAACCATCGATGTTCTCCGCCAGCTGTGCTTTTGGATCTTCCGCAGCTATCGAGAATCCTCCAATGGTGTAGCGCAACTGGGCAAGGCGCGTACCATAGCCACCATAGCTTCCCGCCGTGCTAAAGAAATCCAGTGTGGGCGTGGCGGCGACGAAGGTGTTGTAATTCGACCAGGTCTGCCCGGCAAGGATGCCATTCCAGGACCCATAGGCATGCCGTAGTCTGAAGCGCGTATTGTCATCGTTGTAGGACCAGAAGTCCCCTTCGATAACGGTGTCTAGCGTGCTCCCCTCGACAGGCGTGCTGGTTCGAAAGCCAATGCGGCTCTGGGTGGCGGATATCTGAAACTGATCACCGACCTTACCTTCCGACCTTTCGACTTCTCCAAAGTAACCTTCGTTTGCCGATCCGGCATCCCGATCGAAGTTGTAAGCCATGTTCAGCCTGGCGTAGCCATAAAGCCCCACGGTGGTCTCTCCCACTTGGGTTTCCAGGGCCGAAACATACGTCGAGCCGATTGCCAAGGCCATAACCGTCATGCTGACCAAGGGAATCTTCTTGTTATTCCACATGATGACACCTCTTTATGAATTGTCTTGTTTTTACGCCGATTGCGGCACTATAAAGTTAGCGAAGAGTTATTGTCAAATCTGGTGTATGACCATCAGGCGGCGTCTCTGCCAGTTTGATCATCCACCTGCTCTCCATCCCGAAACTGGACGTTGTCCACGACCAGCTTCAGTTGGTCGAACCCCTTGATCCGCTTCCAGCGTTTT
>NZ_JBSXNN010000083.1:0-17989 GCF_056857635.1 Vreelandella sp. L-15
CTGCGTCACGGCTTGGAGAGTAGAATTGCTCATGGCGTATCCGTCCTATGTTGGTTGTGATCTGGCGAGATCAATCAACAGGATACGCCACCCTCTCTACTGCCCTCCATACACAAGAACTGAGCTTAACTCCAACCGGAGCAAGTGGCCTGGAATCTTTATGACGCCCGCATTCATAAATCTGCCCAGGCATTTGAGGACTATCGCAACGCTCAGGAGAGCGGCGCAGTACGCAGCTTCTCAACCCTTGAGGAGATGGCCACTGGTCTGAAGCTGCCCCTTGGCGTACTGCAAGCTACCTTCGACCAGATGCAGCAGCATGCGGAGCAGCAAACGACCGATGCGTTTGGCCGTCGCTTTGAACTCGCCAACTTGCTGAAAGCTCCCTACTATGCCATTCGGGTGACAGGGGCACTGTTTCATACTCAGGGCGGTTTAGAAGTGAATCGCAAAGCACGCGTACTAAATACCCAGGGGCAGGCACTACCCAACCTGTTTGCTGCGGGGGGGGCGGCGCGTGGGATTTCCGGCTCCAACGACAGTGGATATCTTTCCGGTAATGGGCTGTTGAGTGCCGTAGTGCTAGGAGCGGTGGCAGGCAAAAGTGCCGCTGAACTGCTGCACTTGAAGCTCAGCTCGGCGGCACTTCCTTAAGCCTCTTGTGAAGTGAACACACTATAGTGCAGTGATCAGGATAACAAAATTGACCTCCTCCCCGACCTTTGGCGCTAATGCGCTTGTGGTTGTGGTGGGGGGGAACCCAGGTTGTTACCTTCCCGGTTCCTGCTTCGTTGTCCGTCGCCTTCAATGTACTGGCATTGATGGTCTTACCAAACTTCACAGGCGTGCCTTCTCGAGTGCCCCTCGGTAGTGACAGTGACTTCAACTCTCACCACCGGCTAACCGCGCGGTGCCGGCTTGTAGGATGTTGCGGGCGGCATTGAGGTCACGATCAATGCCTTGAGTGCCGCAGTCTGGGCAATCCCAGGTGCGAACATTGAGCGGTAATGATTCCAGCACAAAGCCGCAGCTCTGACGGCGTTTCGAGCTGAGATACCAGCGGTCGATTTGGACGAACTGACGTCCTGCCCAAACCGATTTGTACTCAATCTGGTGAATTGCTCCGGGTATTTTAGACACCAATTTATCTTGTATGCTCGAATAAGCACATTGTTCTCAATGTATACCCTTTGTTATAGTCCTAAGTATGCCTTTTTAATTTTTTCATTGTCTTGGAGTTCGCTAGACGGGCCATCCAAAACTTGAAAACCATTTTCCAGTACGTAAGCGCGATCGCTCACCTGTAGTACCTGTTTAACATTTTGTTCGACCAACAAAATCGGCATGCCGGTATCTGCTACTCGGCGTATTGCCGCCATCACATCCTTGACCAAAAGGGGCGACAATCCCAGGCTCGGTTCATCCAGCAGCAGCATCTTAGGACCAAGCATTAATCCCCGAGCAATCGCCACCATCTGCTGTTGCCCCCCCGAAAGTTGTACTGCTTTTTCGCGGGAGTACTTTTTGAGATCAGGAAAGAGCGTAAGAACTTTCTCCAAATTTTCGTCACGACGGTCACGTGCTGAGGGCAGTGAGGCCCCCAGCAACAGATTATCTTGTACTGTCATATTGCCGAACAGTTGACGCCCCATCGGTACATGGGCAAGCCCAACTCGTGCCATCTCATGAGGCTTTCGTCCAGAAACTTCTTGCCCATCAAAGTGGATGGTTCCTCTCCAGGGCTTGATCATCCCTGACACAGCTCGAAGGATGGTCGACTTACCGCTACCATTACCACCGATCAACCCTACCAGCTCACCACTTTTGACCGTCAACGAAGCGTCGAAGACCACCTTTAATGAACCATAACCAAGATCGACATTCTGGACACTCAATACATTATCTGCTTGGTCTGCCATCAGTCCTCCCCCAGATAGGCGGTAATGACACGTGGATCCTTGATCACATCACGTGGTAAACCCTCGGTAATCACATTGCCGTTTGCCATGACAATCACATGATCCGATAGCTCTATAATGGCTTCCATAATGTGTTCCACCATTACGATGGTCAGATCCTGGTCAGCCAATCGCCGCACAAATTCGATCATTTCCTTGAGAGCTGGTGGATTTAAACCTGCCATCATCTCATCAAGAAATAGGACGCTAGGCTGGACAGCTAAGGCTTTAGCCAACTCTAAACGTCGACGTCTGGCTAGGTTTAGATCTAGGGCCGGTTGATCATAGCGATCAGCAAGACCCACCTTTTCCAGAACGTTCATGGCCAATTGTTCGGCTTTCTTGCGATTAGGTTCTTTAAGGAAGGCTGCTACCAGGACGTTTTCAAGCAATGTCAGTTCTTCAAAGGGTCTTTCTGTTTGAAACGTACGGCCAATACCAACACGGGTACGCATATACGGTGGAAGGCGGGTGACCTCATTACCGTGTAAGTAAATGCGGCCTTCCTGGGGGGTAACGAAGCCTGTCAAAGCGTTGAATAATGTAGTTTTTCCCGCCCCGTTAGGCCCGATCAACCCAAGAATCTTACCCTGCTCGATATCCAGAGAAACGGAGTTCACCGCCACTACACCGCCGAACGCTACGGTGATGCCATCAGCCTTGAGCGCGCTTGGCATAAACCCTCCTGATCAAATAACGCGCTGGTTCGCCAACGATTCCACGAGGCATGAAAATAACCACGACCATGATTAACAAGCCGTAAATCAACATGTTGGCCTCTGCAAACGTGGTACGGAAAATCTCACCAGAACCCACAATCAATAGCGCCCCTACGCAAGGCCCCCAGATGGTTCCACGGCCACCGATGATGGCTGTTAAGGCTATTTGCACTGACAACAATAGGTAAAAGATAATGTGTGGTTCGATGAAGGAGAGAAAGATCGCATAGATACCCCCTCCAAGCGCCGTCAATGCACCGGATAGCATGAACGCTTTCAGTTTCACGGAGGTGGGGTTGATGCCTGATGCCATGGCGGAATCTTCATCTTCCCGCACAGCGCGAAGCTGGTAGCCGAACTTACTGCGGGATATAAGCATCACGGCCAACACCGTTATCGCCGCGAATGCAAGCGCTAGATAGTAGTTGACCTGGCGAGAGAACAAATCAAGTCCGAAGGGCTCTGGCAACGTCATAATAAAGACCCCGGTTGCGCCTCCAGTCAACCAGCCTTCATTAATAGCGATCAGTCGAAAGATCTCAGCAATAGCAATGGTAGATAGGGTGAAATAGGGTCCCTTAAGTTTGAAGGTCAAACGACCCCATAGGTAAGCCAGTACAGCGGCAGCGACCAGTGCCATTAGGATTGTCCACCAAGGAGCAATTTCATGATGTGAAGTCCCAACAGCGACGAAATAAGCGCCAAGTCCTACGAAGCTCGCATGGCCTAGGCTCACCTGACCGGCCCACCCCCCCAAAATGTCCCAGGCAGTGGCCCAGCCAGCGTATAACAACAATGTAATGGCTACCGATAGATACCCGGGGAACATCTGAGGATAGAGAATTCCCACCAACACCAATCCGGCAAAAATGATGTAATGCTTTTTCATACGCGCTTCACCGTTTTACCGAATAGGCCCTCAGGTCTTAGCAACAATATCAATAGGAAGACCAGTAGACCGTAGGCATCTCGATAGTCCGAAGTGAGGTAAGAAGCCCCCATCACTTCTACTACCCCCAGCAATAGACCACCGGCGATGGCAGCCCCAATATTACCCAGCCCCCCTAGCACGGTGACCACAAAGGCCTTGAGCGTGAAAATTGCACCTGAAAATGTCGGTGTGGCAAACAGCAGCGGAATCAGCACGACACCTGCGGTTACCGCCAGTGCCATGCCAATACCGAAGACCACGGCTTCAATCCATCGAGTATTGATACCGACAAGTTCAGCACCCAAACGATTGTCAGCAGTGGCACGAATGGCACGGCCCAGTTCTGTATAGTTGAGTACCGTATAGAGTCCGGCAATAACCACCATCGTTGCCAGGCCGGCCAGGAGTAGGATCATTGAGAAGCTGACCTCTCCCAGGGAAACCGTACTGGAGGCATACGACACATTGACAGACTTGGGCTCGGCACCAAAGGTCAGTAACAATATATTGCCAATAACCAGGGCTAGCCCAAGTGTGACCAGGAGCGAACTTTCTGGCGGTGCTTCCATTAAGCGGGAGAGCACTAATCGCTGTAGTAATGCCCCGGTCAAAAACCCAAGAGGCATGGCAACAATTAGAGATAGATATGGATCCCAGCCAAGTAGGGAGTTAAGCAATACTGCACAATACATGCCCAGAATAACGAAGTCACCGTGGGCGAAGTTGATTATCTTCATTACCCCGAATACCAGCGTCAGCCCTACTCCAATCAGCGCATAGACTCCACCAATCAGCACTCCGTTGGACAGATTCTGCAGGAAGGATACATAGTCAAACATCATGACCTCTCTAGTTATGTCATGCAGGCGTCCTGATTAGCGCTCGTCCCATACCGGAGTTGGGTATCGAACTTCTTCAGCAGCCAGGTCGGCTGGGAATACGGTGACGTGCTCACCGTCCTGGATCTGCAATACAAGGCTGCGAATCGGGTTCTGCCCTTGAAAACCGTCGAAGCTTTCAAACACAACGTGAGTGACCGGTGTATCTAAGTCAGTTTCGGCTAGCGCATCTCTTACGTCACTACGCTCAAGGGAGTCGGCACGCTCAAGCGCATCGGCCGCTACACGAAGCGCCAGATAGCCCTCTGCTTCGTAGAAGGTAGGCTCTTCGCCCGTCTTGGCCTTTAGGCGTTCATAGAGATCTTCCACGCCTTCGTACTGAACATCCTTACTCCAACTCACCACAGTGGCCACATACTCGGCAAGATCACCCACCTGATCGACGAAACTAGGCAAGGCGGCGCCGGTGTCGATAGCCACAGCCTTGGGATTGAGGTTTACCTCGCGCATCTGACGCGCAATTGCGACCCCATCTTCAGCGTAGGCAACCACATAGAGTAGGTCGGGCTCTTCAGAGCGGAAACGGTTGAGGATGGGTCGAAAATCAGAGGTGCCCTGATCGTAAGATTGGTCTCCAACAATTTCATAGCCCCGTTCTTCTGCTAAACGCGCGCCCTCTTCAGCCAATGATGCTGGCCAAGCACCATTGCCATACAGCATGGCGACAGTTTCCAAGCTATCGTCTTGTTCACGTAAAAAGTCGAAATAGTCGAAATAACTTTCAGCCACAATTGTTGAGTTGTGTTTGGCACGGAATACCCAGGGCGAGCCAGGTTTGGTAATGCTATTGTCTGCGCTACCAAGCACAATGAGAGGAATTTCTTGACGGGTCATCAGCTGCGCCATCGGCCCAGTGATACTTGATGCATAGGAGCCCATAATCAAAGGAACATTCTGTCGATTAAGTGACTCGATCGCTGCTAACGCACTGGTAGCTTCAGAGCGGTCATCTTGCACAGCCAACGCTAGGGATTCTCCCCTCACCCCACCGCCTTCGTTGATTTCCTCCAATGCGGCTTCCATTCCTGCCTGATAGCGCTCACCAAATGCTGCGAAGGGTCCCGACAAACTGTTAATGACACCAACTTCGATATCAGCTAATACGGCGGGGGTCACTAGAAGCCAGGGGGCAACGGAAGCGGTAGCGATCAATTTCTTCATTGTTTTGTCTCCCATCAAGATCTATAAAAATTATTTACGCCGATTTTTTAGTGGCTTTTCGATTATTCACGACTAATCATGTATAGACCAAGCCTGCTAACGGCTGCAAGACAAAGTCAATAAACGGTACGTCCTCTTACTCAATAATTAACCAAGCTGTTCGCCCATTTATTAAATAAGGAGTTTTCATGTCAATGCCTTCGGATCCAGTAGCGTCCCTCGGAATTGCTGGCTTTGCCGCCGCGCTACGCAGAGGTGAAATCACTTCGGAGCAAGCAGTTAGCGCGTATTTAGCCCGTATCGACATATTGGATCCATTGCTCTGTGCCTATGAAACAGTGGATGCCCGCCGTGCTCTATCCACTGCACGCGCCATGGATACGCTATTGGCCAACGGAATCGACTTGGGGCCGCTGATGGGACTACCAATATCGGTTAAGGATCTGTTTGTTATCGATGGAATGAGTCCGCATGCAGGCTCCAATTTGCCTATTCAGGACAAACTGGGCACGCAAGAAGGAACCTTCATCCGCGCGTTGAAGTCGTCGGGTTGCGTAATTCTGGGGACTACTCGGATGGTCGAGTTTGCGCTCGGGATAACAGGACACTCAATATCTCGTGGTACGCCCTGGAACCCATGGGATGACCAGCAACATCGGCTGCCAGGGGGGTCAAGCTCAGGCGCTGGGGTTGCGCTCTCATCGGGTTTATGTGGTTTATCTATTGGTAGCGATACAGGAGGATCTGTCAGGGTACCAGCAGCGATGTGCGGCTTGTTCGGCTTAAAAACCACGGTAGGCCTGTGGCCCACTGACGGTGCTTTTCCCCTTGAACCCAATACCGACTCCATCGGCTTACTCACTCGGACTGCTCAGGATGCTGCCATTGCCTTCGATGCGTTGAATGCCAGAATCAATCCGTCATATCAACCTCACCATGCTTCTATAAACCCTGGTCAACTTACATTGGGCGTGCCGGACAATTACTTCCTTGATGGCGTCGATGCGGAAATGAAAAACGCATTTGAGCTTGCCCTTTCAGGTCTTAAAGCGAGTGGTGTAAAGCAAGTTTCCCTACACGTACCCGATGTGGATGGACGTGAACGCTACTTCCCTGTCGCCATGCCGGCGCATTTACTCGCATGGCTGGGAGAAGAGTTCTTTATGGACCATAAAGCGCTTGTCGATCCCATTATTCGTGCACGCATTGATAGAGGTATTGATATTAAGGCTCATCATTACCTAGCTCTGGCTGAAGAGCGACGCTGTCATATTGAGGCGGCTAAACCTCTGTTTGATAAGGTAGATATAATTGTTAGTCCAACCACTCAGGCACCTCCGCAGAAGCTGAGTGAATTAGAGGATCCTGACATGGCGATGCAGGCTGCGATGGGAATGACGCGCAATACCCAGCCTGCCAATTATTTCGGTTGGTGCGCCGTTACCCTACCAATGGGAACAAATTCGGATGGCTTGCCACTAGGCTTGCAATTAAACGGCCAAGGAAATTTTGATGCGAGATTATTAGCTATTGCTGTTGCATTAGAGGCTCTTCTTGATCCACCAGTACAACCTAAACCTTTTCGGGGGCATAAGCTTCGTTGAGTAAATTTATACTGCCAGCTCATCTCGGTGTTAAGTGTTAGTGTGATGTTTCACAAGTAATATGTTCTATCCTGATACCGGAATTCCACAGCGCTGCTGAAGGTGCGAAGTCGGCCTGCTACCCCAATTGACTATCATTAGGTTGAGTTGAATCGCCAGTTCACTATTCGGAAAGGACCTGCCGATGAGTGGCTTCGTGCCTTGATCATATTGTGAGAATCCATTTCCTTCAACAATGGATTGCACTGACTGCTGAGGCGCTTGAGATACCATCTATGACAGCCAAGCCATGCATGACTTCATCGGTATCGACCCTGCCATCGAGAGTATTCCCGATGCGACCACGTTGCTTCGCTTTCGCCATCTGCTAGAGAAGCATGCGCTGACCCAACAACTTAGAGGAGATCAAAACTAGCCATGCCGAACAGGTCCTCTTCATGCGCGAGGGCACTATCGTTGACGCCACCCTTATGGCGGCGCCGTCTTCCACCAAAAACAAAGCCAAGCAACGTGATCTGGAGATGAAGCAAACCCGAAAGGAAAATCAGTGGTTCTGCGGGATGAAAGCCCATATCGCCGTTGATGCCGTGACCCACCATATGATCGCCACCTCAGCGAATATCGCCGAGATCACCATGGTGGGCATCTGCTCCGAGAGGATAACAAACTGATATACGGCAATGCGGGGTATCTCGGCATGGCGAACTATCTGGGTGCAGACACGCCGAATCCAGAAACTGGGTGCTGTGTTGCTGTCAGACGCGGTACGTTTAAGAAAGAAGACAGCCGGAAGAAAACGCTGCTGGCCTTCGCAAAGACCAAAGCCAGTATCCGTACCAAGGTCGAGCATCCGTTTTATGTGTTCAAAAATCTGTTTGGCTATCGCAAGGTTAGCCACAAAGGACTGGCCAAGAATCAAGCACAGTTGTTCAGCCTATTTGCGTTAGCCAATCTAGTCCTGGCTGGACGATACGAGAACACGCTGATGGGGTGAGTGGGTCTTAAAATCCGGCCTGTCAGCCGGAAACAAGGCTGTCCGGTAATAAAACACCGGTGTGGCTAAATAGTGATAGCAAAGACACCACTTATTAACCACTTCAGTTACCCAGTGATGAATTGTTCAGCGATTCCCTAAGAATAAAAGGAGCCCAATGACCAAGCTAATGGATTGATCGTGCTAATAACGCCCAACTATAATTGTTATGAGATAACATAATTTATTTTTCTCCCACATACTTCTCTGTTTTCATTCCACCAATTTCGCCTGCCGCGCTCACTGAACTCTAAACACCCAAATTGCATACAATAATAGACAAAAGTTTAATTTATTGGGGCCAAATGCTCTTCTAAATTAAAAACTGCATACAATGTTGAGAAACTAGATGGCCAACGCAGCTCACACAGCCCCTTTTCCTGTGGCCCAAACAGCCACTACTAAGGTGCATGAAGTCCTCAAACAGCGGATTTTGGATGGCCACTACCAAGCTCATGAGTACATTCGTGAAGCAAACATCGCCCGTGAACTCAAAGTGAGTAGAACGCCTGTCCGTGAGGCCCTACGAGAATTAGTGTCAGAAGGCTGGCTTGAGATGATCCCTCATCATGGTTCTCGTGTGGCGGCCTGGACGGAGAAGGATGCTCGTGAGGTCTTTGAACTACGACTGGTTTTAGAACCTATGGCGGTACGCATGGCATGTGAACGCATGGATATGGACTGCCTTGCCAGGCTCGAAACGATGGCCTCGCGCATGGAACAGCTCACAGAGTTGGCCGAGACGGAGCCATCTGTTCGTAACGAGATTGCTTCGCTCAACCACAAATTTCACCGTGAACTAATACGCGCGAGTGGAAATCAGCGCCTGGATAGCGTGCTGGATAGCGTGCTGGAGAGCGTGGTGCGCACCTCGGTAATACGACGCAATTTTGGTAACTACGGCCTTGCTAATCTTCGCCGAAGCATGCGCCACCATCGTGAGATTTTAGAGGCTATTACTGCGAGAAGCCCATTATGGGCTGAACAGATCATGAGTGCTCACCTGCTCGCAGCTCAAGCGTTGCATTTCCATTTTTCCGACGCTCCCGACGGCTAGCGAGCATCTACCCAATAATTCAATAGAGGCATTACAACAACAATGATTCAAAACAAAGCCCAACTATCAACTCCTCTAAGCGACATTAAAGTTCTGGAACTTGGCCAGCTGATTGCCGGGCCTTACTGTGGTCAAGTATTGGCTGACTTTGGTGCCCAGGTCATTAAAATCGAACCGCCTGGTAAAGGTGACGCTATGCGCCAGTGGGGTGCAGCAGATAGAGATACAGGCGAGCCCCTCTGGTGGAACGTCATCGGTCGCAATAAACAGTCTCTTACCTTGGATCTTCGCCAAACACGTGGACAAGAAGTATTACGCGAGTTGGTCAAAAAAGTCGATGTCATTATTGAGAATTTTCGTCCTGGCACCATGGAACGCTGGGGACTTTCATACGACGAGCTCTCGCAAGTCAACCCTGGCTTAGTGATGGTGAGGGTCACTGGCTTTGGCCAGGACGGTCCTTACGCCTCAAGAGCCGGTTTCGCCTCCGTCTGCGAGGCCATGGGGGGACTACGCTACTTAAGCGGTTACCCAGATCGCCCTCCAGTCCGCGTTGGCATTTCAATCGGTGATACATTGGCAGGTTTGCATGCCGCCCTCGGCACCATGATGGCTCTACATCACCGCGAACGTTCTGGACACGGCCAAGTAGTCGATAGCAGTATTTTTGAATCGGTACTAGCAATGATGGAAAGCCTTATTCCTGAATACGCACGTGCTGGTAAGATTCGCGAGCGAAGTGGTAGCTTTTTAAAAGGAATCGCTCCCTCCAATGCCTATCCAGCTCGGGATGGGCGCGACGTCATTATTGGAGCTAATCAAGACACAGTCTTCTCTCGTCTTTGCCAAGCAATGGGTCAACCAAGCTTAGCCGACCATCCTAATTTTGCCACACACCGAGCTCGAGGCGATCATCAGCAGGCTATAGACGACCTCATCTCCGCATGGACACTACAACACGATGCACAGCATATTGTTGATCTCCTAGCTGAAGCTGGTGTCCCAGCAGGCTTAGTATACAGTGCCCCCGACATGCTTGATGACCCCCATTTTCAGGCTCGTGAAGCTATTGTCGAAGTATCTGATCAACACGGCAAACCACTGCCGATGCAAAACGTTTTTCCACGTCTCTCAAGTACTCCGGGAAGTGTTCGCCACGTGGGTCCCACTTTGGGAGAGCATACTGAAGCCATCCTTACCGATTGGCTTGGTCTTGATGCCAATGCACTCGCCGACCTACGCGAAAACCAGGTAATCTGACGGAGGCTTACCATGGATCCAGTTTTTGTCCTTTTTGCCCTGATCGGGCTTATCGCTTTCGGAGTACCGATTTTTTTGGCACTTGGTCTCTCTGGATTACTGGGCCTATATATGGCCCGCGGTTCACTGGCATTTTTCTTTGCCCCCTCATCCCTGTTCGGCCAGCTCAACGCCTTCGAGCTGATCGCCCTGCCTCTCTTCATCCTTATGGGTAATTTCCTGGGAGCGACCCCGGTCGGCTCAAGCCTGTTCACCGCCGCTGTACGCTGGCTCAACTGGCTACGAGGCAGCCTAGCTATCTCCTCAGTGGGTGCCTCAGCGATGTTTGGGGCGGTCTCGGGTGTGAGCCTTGCCGGAGTCGCCGCAGTGGGTTCCATCGCCGTACCGCAGATGCTATCCCGGGGCTACAGCCGTTCGCTGGCCGCTGGTGCCGTCGTCAGCGCCGGCGCTCTGGCCATGCTGATACCACCCAGTGTGCCCTTCATTATCTACGGAGCGGTCTCCAGCGTCTCAGTAGCCGACCTCTTCATCGGCGGCATCGTGCCCGGCATAGTGCTAGCACTTGCTCTGTCACTGTTTATTTACATCCGCGTGCGATTAAACCCAGCAGAGGCACCAGCCAGCGAGGAGCGCTTCACTTGGCGTCAGCGCTGGGCGAGCCTAGCCAATATATGGCACGCAGGTCTGCTAGTAGTGGCAGTACTAGGCTCCATATATTCAGGCCTAGCTACGCCCAGCGAAGCGGCCGGCATCGGTGCAGCCGGTGCTTTCCTGATCGCCACTCTGGTATTTCGCAGCTTAAGTTGGCGCAAGTTTTTGGAGATACTTGCTACCACCGCCCGAATCAGCGGCGCGATCTTGCTCATCATCGGTTGCGCCAAGATATTCGGCGACTACCTCAATATGGTGCGGGTCCCGCAGCTACTCACCGAGGCTCTCACCTCCACGGGCCTACCCGCCTGGGCAATTCTCGTTGCGGTGATGCTGCTGCTTATCCTACTCGGCATGATCGTCGACGCCGTGTCACTAATCGTGGTGACCACCCCGGTGTTGCTGCCACTGATCACCGCGCTGGGCTATGACCCACTGTGGTTCGGTATCGTCATGGTGCTCAACCTTGAAATTGCCGTGGTTACCCCTCCCGTAGGTCTCAACCTTTATGCACTGCGTGGGGTGTGCCCCGAGCTCTCAGTGGAAGAAATTATCAAAAGCGCTCTACCCTTCGTGGTCGTGCAGTTCCTCGTGCTGATGCTGTTCGTGTTCTTCCCCAGTATTAGCTTGTGGTTGCCGGGACTTATGTAGCCCCGGTGTTTCAACGTCAGTGAAGTAAAGTCATCACAACTGTCCTTCACAAAGGTCCATCACAACAACAAGCAGGAGATTCACCATGACCTTGTCTCGTCGCCAAGTACTGAAGTATGGAACTTTCGCCACAGCCGGTGCCACATTGTTCGGCACTCAGACCTTACTGGCTCCACGCAGCCATGCTGCCACTACACTAACCGGTGTCACCTACCTGCCCGACTCCTATAAGGCGTTAACCTATGGATCTAACCGTTTCGTGGAAATGCTTAAGGAGCAAGGCGGCGACACCCTCTCAGTTGACTTCTATGACTCTGGCCAACTGCTCAAGGTAGACGAGCAGCTGCCAGCGCTACGCGCGCGAAGCATCGACTTCATGTTCCACACGTTCTCCTACATTACCCGATCGATCCCCATTCTTGGCGTCACAGGTCTACCCGGCGTGGTCGGTGAGCTCTACCGGCACCCGGAACGCCTTCGCCAAGGCAGCCCCTTGATGGAATTAATCAACGAGGTATTGGCCGAGGAAAACCTTTACATGCTCTCATCCGGGGGCGGCATCCTTGAGCCAGAGTACCTATGGAGCACCGATAAGAGCCCTATTCGGCAACTTGATGCTGTACGTGGCAAGAAAGTACGCATCGTCGGCTTCGAAGCCACCCAGGCCTTCGAGCCCTACAATATTGGTGCGACACGTATCCCCTCCTCAGAAACCTACATGGCGCTACAGCGAGGCACCGTTGATGCAGGTGTCTTTAACATCTCAACGGTCATAGGCCGCAGCCTCCAGGAGCAGTTAAAGGTCTGCTACAAGCTCCCGATCACCGGCTTCTCAGTGGCGCCCTTCATGCTACGAGACACCTGGGACAATCTGGACGACGACGTCCGTGCCGTGGTGCAGAAAGCCGCCGACTGGTACGACGCCAACTTTATTGATCACTGTAATAATGACATCTACCCCAACGAGTACTGGCCCCAGGTGGAACAGGCAGGCGTCGAGATCGTCGAGCCCACCGGTGAGGATCTAGAGACATTCAATACCGGTGTTCAGGACGTCTGGGATAAGTGGAAGGAAGAAGTTGGCGAAGATGTCGGGAACCGTGCAATTGCGCTGGCCCTTGGTGAGGCTTGAAGGGGATTACTATGATGATGACTGCCATGCGCAGCTGGGACGGATTGCTAACAGTCCTGCGCTGGACGTCGATGGCAGTGCTGGTGTTCATGATGGCGTCAATCTGCTATGACGCCATCATGCGCTATGCTTTCACGGCCCCGACCAGTTGGAGTCTGGAAATTAACTCCTTCCTGCTAGTCTACCTAGCCGTAATCGGTGCAGCCGAAGCCCAGCGCCACGACGCTCATATCCGCATCACCTACTTCAAGGACAAACTTCCTTTACACCTGCGCGCCGCCATCGATTTGATTACCGGGCTGCTAGGGGTCACCTTTTGCACCATCCTAGTGTGGCGCGGTAGCACTATGGCCATACAGGCCCTCGAGTACGGAGAAAGAGTTTCCAGCTCGCTGGGCACGCCCATGGTGTATCCCTATGCGCTGCTACCAGTTGGCTTCGCCGCCCTAGGGTTGCAGTTCCTGGTTGATGCGCTGACCGCCATCCCTCGCCTAAAGGGAACCGCTGACAAAGAGGCATCCTCTCATGACTGAAACTTTGAGCCATAAGCTGATTACCTCTCATCTCGTCGGTGGTGAGATGATCCCGGGACATGAAATCGCCCTGCGCATGGATCAAGCGCTGCTGCAAGATATTCTTGGCACGCTGGTCATGCTGGAACTCGATGCGATGGGCATTGAGCGAGTACGCACCAATCCAAGCGTGCAGTACATTGATCATACGCTGATCCAGCAGGACAACATCAACGCAGATTCCCACCTTTTCCTGAAGAGTGCCTGCGAGCGGCTCGGTGTCTGGTACAGTGGACCAGGCAATGGTATCAGCCATCCGGTGCATATGGAGCGGTTCGGCGTTCCCGGCCAAAGCCTTGTTGGCTGCGATAGCCACACCACTGCAGCTGGTGCTTTGGGTATGCTGGCCCTCGGCGCAGGGGGCATTGAGGTGGCCATGGCCATGGCAGGAGAGCCCCTCTATTTACCAATGCCGGAAATCATCGGTGTCTACCTTGAGGGCGAACTACCCGATTGGGTCAGCGCTAAAGACGTAATCCTAGAGCTATTACGTCGACACGGCGTTGCCGGGGCAAAGAACTGTATTCTCGAGTACCACGGCCCAGGTCTTGCGGCCTTGGATGCCATGGATCGCCATGTCATTGCCAATATGGGTACCGAGATGGGCGCAACTGCTAGTGTCTTCCCGAGTGACGAAGTCACTCGGGACTTCCTGAAAAAGCGCGGACGCGAAGCAGATTGGCAGCCGCTTGCTGCAGACCTGGGGTGCCACTATGACCGTACCGAGTATATTGATCTGGCCAAACTGGAACCCCTAATCGCCTTACCTTCTAGCCCGGACAAAGTAGTTCCAGTGGCTGAAGTTGCCGGTAAGCCGCTCTACCAAGCCTACATTGGCTCCTCTGGTAACCCGGGTTACCGAGACTTCGCCATGGTCGCCGAGATTGTTCAGGGTCGCAGCGTGGCTGACAACGTCTCGTTGGATATCAATTCCTCCACCCGCCAGGTCCTTACTGCTCTGATTAACGAGGGCCACCTTAGTACCCTAGTGGACGCAGGCGCTCGCCTACACCAGCCGGGCTGTAATGGCTGCATTGGTATGGGCCAAGCACCAGCAGCGGGGCGCAACAGTCTACGAACCGTCCCACGCAATTTTCCAGGGCGGTCCGGTACACGCGAGGACAGCGTATTCCTATGCAGCCCCGAGACCGCCGCCGCTTCGGCCATTACGGGCATGATTACCGACCCCCGCAGTCTCGACATGGCCTATCCAAGCGTTCAAGAGCCAGCAAGCATGGTGGTGAACGAGAGCTGGTTCATACCTCCCCTTCCACCGGAGCGAGCTCGACGAGTATCGCTGTTGGCTACTGACAACACCCCTGCGTTGCCAATGCTAGACACCCTGCCCCAGCGAATTGAAGCACCCGTTCTACTCAAAACCGGCGACAATGTCTCTACCGACGATATAATGCCTGCGGGAGCGAAAGTACTGCCGCTCTGGAGCAATGTCTACGCCTCAGCAGAACACACCTTTGAGACTCTGGACCCCGATTACGTGGGCCGCGCACGCCAACAAGGAGCAGCCGGCCATGTCATCGTGGGCGGCGCAAATTACGGACAGGGGTCGAGCCGTGAAAATGCGGCTATCGTCCCCCGCCTGCTGGGCCTACAGATAGTCGTCGCGAAAAGCTTCGCTCGCATCCACTGGCAGAACCTACCCTGCTTCGGGGTACTTCCACTGACCTTTACCGACCCAGCAGACTACGATCGCATCATCGAAGCCCAGACACTGATTATCGACGATATTCCCAACCAACTTCGCAAAGGACTAACAATTAATGCCCATCTTGGTGGCGAGCATTTAATCCTCAACCACCAGCTAAGTCCGCGCCAGATTAAGATTCTCACGTCCGGCGGTGTTATCAACTGGCTAAGGCAACGGTCTGACTCTAATAAACAGGAGGCGTTGTCATGACGCTGCTCACCCCTCCAGCAAACGTGGAAATCGTCGAGGTTGCTCCCCGTGATGGCTTCCAGTCGATCAACGACCCGCTGGCCACCATCGATAAGCAGCACTGCATTTCCGCTCTCATCGATGCAGGCATCACTCGCCTCGAAATCGGTTCTTTCGTGAGTCCCAAGGCCATTCCACAGATGGCCGATATCGACAAACTCATCGCGGCCTTCGCCGACCAGTCAGCACTGCGTCTTTCAGCGCTCGTACCTAATCTAAAGGGAGCCGAGCTGGCCCTGGAGCACGGCATCCACGAAGTTGTCTATGTGGTCTCGGTCTCAGAGTCCCATAATCGCAGCAATGTACGACGAAGCGTCGAGGAGTCTCTAGAGGATCTCGGCCGAGTGGCTGATCGCCTACGCCAGACCGAAGGAACCCGGTTACGTCTGGATCTCGGCACTTGCTTTGATTGCCCCTACGAAGGCACGATTGGCTGGCAACAGGTTGACCGCGTCCTCAACAAAGCCACCCGGCTGACAGACGGATTGCCAATGGAAGTGGCATTATGCGACACCACCGGCCGGGCCAGCCCCTATCAGGTTGCTGAGCATTTCACCCAACTTCGCGAACGCCATGACGACAAAGGCCTGGCATGGGCCTTCCACGGGCACGATACCTACGGCATGGGCGTAGCGAATGCACTCTTTGCAATACATCACGGTGCCACAGCGGTGGATAGCGCTTGCGCTGGCCTAGGAGGTTGTCCTTTCGCCCCCGGGGCAACCGGCAATACGGCTACGGAAGACCTGCTCTATGCCCTTCAAGGCGGCGGAGTGACCACGGGGATCGACCTGCGAAAACTGCTCGTGGCGGCCGACCTGATCGCTGCCCTGCCCGGCGGCCAGACCGCCAGCCATCTGCGCCAGGTGCCGCGAGAAAGGTTGCGCTAAACCGTGTCGGTCATCGTGCTACTGTCGACTACGCTGGTGCTGGCCTTCTCCGCGCTAGTGGCTCTATTTCCTTCAGCCATCGCCCCAGAACTATCCAGTGTCCTGGGGGTCTCCTCGGCCACAATTGGCTTGCAGGTGAGCTTGATTTTCGCCGGAGCCATGATTACATCGTTGGTGGGTGGCCCACTCACTAGGCGGCTAGGACCCTGTCGCACCAGCCAACTCTCCCTAGCTTTGCTCGGCAGTGGCGCCGCAGTGATGACGATCCCGGCCTTGCCGACCTTTGCCTTAGCCTCTCTCATCGCTGGCTTGGGTTACGGGATGACCAATCCCTCCGCCTCAGTGTTGCTGGTGCGCTTTACCCCGCCTGCACGACTCAGTCTGATCTTTTCATTGAAGCAGTCGGGTGTGCCCCTGGGGGGTGTGATCGCGGGGGCAAGCGCGCCCTTTTTGGCCTTGGCTGTGGGCTGGCAGGCCGGGCTGCTCCTGCTCAGCACCATTGCACTGCTCGGTATCATCGCCCTGCAATGGCAACGGACGAGCTGGGATGACCAGCGAGACCCAAACACACCGTGGCTAGCAATGCCCTTCTCCGGGCTCGGTGTGGTATGGCGACAGCGGTCGTTACGCTATGTCGCGCTGCTTAGCCTATGCTTCTCGGCGATTCAGCTCTCAGTTTCAGCTTTCACAGTGGCGCTGCTGGTGGAAGATTTGGACTTTAACTTGGTAGAAGCGGGCTTAGTTATGTCTGGTGTGCAAGTGACCGGCATAGTGGGCCGCATTGGCTGGGGCGAGATAGGTGACCAGCTAGGCGATCGTTTGATGGCGCTCGCTGTCATCGCCTGTACCACTGCCGCGACAGCCCTTTTAGTAGCAATCATGACACCAGCCTGGCCAAAGTGGCTGGTCATTGTGCTACTGGGGCTACTGAGTTTCTCTTCATTAGGCTGGAACGGCGTCTTCCTGGCCGAAATCACTCATATGGCTCCAACTAACCGCATCGCCGATGCCGCAGGTGGTTGCTTGGTTTTCACCTATGGCGGCGTTCTACTCGGTCTGCCTACGGCAACCATCCTTCATAGCCTGCTAGGCGACTATACGACCGTCTTTGCTATCCTTGCTGGTGTTTCGGTACTGGGATTATGGTTTATCCATAAAGCGAGACGAGAAAGATATAATTAATTCTAATCTCTTAGGCTGCCCACCTTATTTATTACCTGAATCCGTGAAGCCGGCGCCGACACTTTCCCTATCACCGCCAGCGAGCACTTTTTGATCATTCGCCCGTGCAAGTTGCGTTTCGCAAGCCCGTTATTGCCAAAACCCACCGTCCTGATCGGTGCTGACGGCCCGTTTTGTCATGGCTTTCCACCCGCCAGGCACCACATATCTGGCGATCGCGTGTCGGTTGGAACTGCTTCTGGATAGAGTGTCGCCGATTGACGGTCAGCATGGAGTTCCTCGTGGATAACTCAGTCTGCTCCGCAGCGTCTTGAGCACCGTCATCCGCCCAATAT
>NZ_JBSXNN010000084.1:0-11894 GCF_056857635.1 Vreelandella sp. L-15
AGCGCTCAGAGCACACAGGCGAGCGAATTCAGCGGAACGAAGCTCAGCCCGATAATGGGGGACAGGAACCGCCGTGGTACGGATCCGTTTGCCCGGTGGTGTGAGAGGACGGGGGAGGCGACTCCCCCTCCTACTCGATCCCGCATACCCTCAACCCAGGCGATCGCCGATTTCGCATGCGAAATCCGTTTGCCAGCCTTCCGGCGCCAGCTGAGTGGCAGTCCCCGCCCTATCTCCCTCTGAGACCTGCATCACGCAGGAATGTGAGAGGAGAGAGCAATGAACATCGAGCTGATCGTGAACCAGGAAGATGCGCTGGCCTTTGGACGTGAGTTTGGCGGGCTGCCCCAGGACAGCCTCGAGGAGGATCAGGTGGCATTCGCCATCGACCCCCAGCAAGGGTCGCGATTCGTCCTCCCTCGCCAAGCGGGACGTAGCTGGCGCCAGCCAACACAGCGCGAGATGGCCAGCCTTGGCACTGATGCCAACGTGGCCTTCGAGGTGTTCTCGCTGAATGACCTGGAGGGCTTCGCGTTCTCCACCGAGGACGGGACTGTGATCCAGGTGCGCCGGCCTGACCGTGAGTTGCACCGGGAAAGCACTTTGCAGTCTATCGACAGCGATGAGGACGTGTTCGTGGTGAGCTTCACCAAGCGGTTCTTCCGCCGCATGTTCCTCAACAACCTGGCGCAATGGAAATTCCTCCAGCCCAGGGCAAAGATCGCACGTCACCTACAGCGGTGATGTTTTCCCGCCCCCTAACTCTTCGAGCTAGGGGGCTTTTCTCGGCCTATCGAAAAAAAATCACCAGGAGGCGGCCATTAGTGTCAGTGGTGCCCCTATCCCCTACCGAGACCCATTCGGTGGGAATGTTGAGAGAGAGGAGATTGAACATGTGGGGCAAGACTATCCAGATCGGTCACATCGGTGAGCCTGAAGCACGCACCAACGACAAGGGAAACACCTACGTTCGGTTCGGCATCAACATGGCCAAGAAGTCGACTGATGAAGCCATGTGGCTCAACTGCATCATCGGTGGTCGCTTCGCTGAAGTGATGAAAGACCGCCTGATGCGAGGCCAACTGGTCTTTGTGGAAGGCGCCTTGTCTTTCCGCAAGGCACAAAATGGCACGGTGTACACCAACCTGATGGTCGACACATGCCGCATCCTGCGTGACCCGCGCTCTGCCAATGGCGGTGCAGGTGACGAGGAAGAAGACGGGGAGATCCCCTTCTAAATCATTCACTTATAGCCCCTAGGTAACTCCTGGGGCTTTTTCATGCGTAGACGACAGGGGCAGCCATGAGCGAGACCGAATCGAATTCACAGAAGCCCAGAGAACAATCTCCCTTGGCAAGGGTGCTCCCCGTGGTGGGCGGGGCGCTGGGCATTGCCGCCTTCGCCTTGACCGTCATCCCGGTCCAGCTTCCCTGGGCATCGTCCGACGCAGAGACACCGCAGATCGTCACCTTCGATACCGCGAAATACGTGAATGCCCGCCGTGCCGCAGCCAGCAGCCTGCTGGGCGAGGACGGTGAGACACGAGACGCCGCGATCTCCACCCTATCCCGTATCGACAGTGGCGTGCGCCCCGCGATTGAAGAGGTGGCGGATGGCGCCGTGGTGATCGTGCGCCAGGCAGCCGTGCTCGATGGGTCACTCCCGGACATCACCGACACGGTGCTCAGTGACCTCGGCCTTCCGACAGACGCGCCAACGATTGAGACCAGCCTGGATCGCCATGGTGACACCTCTTACAGCTCCTCGGACCTTTATGAAGAGGCCCGTGAGCTTGTTCGCCGAGCCAACCAAGAGGCCCGTGAACAGGCCGCCTCCCGCAGCGAGGCGGACATTGAAGAGCTGCTGCCTTGATGCAGCAGATAGGAAAAACCCGATGTGGCCATGCCCTGCATGGCGAGAGACACGCCAGTTCTGCTGGCGCAAACCTAAACTCAAGGAGCACACCCATGAAGCACCTCACCCTGATCGCCTCAGCTGTCACCATCGCCTCTGCCCTGATGACCGGCAGCGCCTTCGCCGAAGACTCGAAAGCTGAGGGAGCCAAGGAGCTGCCCAAGGCAGTAGCGGACCTGGGCATTCCGGGCGCCAAGGTGGACAAGACGTTCGACACTGGCCTGGAGGGGATCAATGGCTGGGTTATCAGCGTCGAGAATGACACCAACGTGATCTACACCACCGAGGACGGCAAGCATGCGTTCGTCGGCATGATCCTCGGCGAGGGCGGTGAGAACCTGACCCAGGCGCACATGGAAGAGCACATGGAGAACAGCCCCCTGGCGAACATGCCGGGTCGAGCTGGCGCCAGCCAGGCCGACAACGGCTATTCCGACGACGAAGAAGCCAAGGCGTTGGAGCTGATCCAGGATGCCCCGTTCTACGTCGAAGAGGGCTCTGGCGAGCGCGTGCTGTACGTCATCTATGATACCCAGTGCCCCTACTGCCAGCGCATGTATGAGGCCTCTCGTGATGTCCTCGAGGACGTGACCATTCGCTGGGTGCCGGTGGGCTTCCTGGGAGAGCAGTCGCTGCACGAAGCGGCACAGATCGTGGATGCTGAGAACCCGGCAGAGGCCATGGCCACCATCAAGCAGGGCGGCTCAATCTCCGGGGCCTCTAGCACCGAGGCGATGGACATCGTGAGCCAGAACAGCCAGCTGACTCAGCAGGCGGGCATCGGCGCCACGCCGACCACTATCTACGAGGACGCGAACGGCGAAGCACAGATCCGCCGCGGCGCTCTGCGTGCTGCCGAGATTCGCAACCTGTAACCTCTTCCATGACCGACCAAGGCGCCCGGGCTCCTCCCGAGGAGCCCGGGCGCTGTGCTAGAGGGCGTCTATGTCACACTATGAACCGCCACGCATCAGTGTTGCTCGACGTGCCCTGGAGGGCATGTTCCCGCAGCTTGCCGTCAACCGCATCTTCCCGCGCCAGCCTCGCAAGGTTGGCCATGGGAATCGCGAGAGGACCATCTATCCCCGCCGCTGGCTGCATCATCCTCTCACCCCGGAGCAGGCCCGCTGGGTAGCGGAGCGCTCTGCTGATTACTGGTTCCGCTGGTTCATTGCATTCGGCGGGTCAATGTTCCTCTCGGTGAAGCTGGGACCACCCTACGGGGCGTTTCTCCACCTGGGCTTTACCATCGTTGCTGGCTGGACGCTGATTGGCGTGGCTGTCGCAGTCGGCAGGAACCGGAAAAACCCGAGGATTGACGCATGACACAAGGCAAGGAGCCCTGGCTGGCAGGGCTGGGCCGGTGGCTCACCGGCCGGAAGGCACCAGCTGGCGAACAGGCAGCTGTCGACCCAGGGGATCGCGCCATCACGGCAGCCACTCGCAGCCTGGCGCTGGACATGCTGAACGAGGCTCCCTCCCATGAGCGGTTCGCCCCCAAGGAGGTCGTCGTCTGGAAGTGGGGGATGAAGAACAAGGCCGTGCCCTTGGCTGGGCAGACAGCGTTGGTGATGAAGGTCCGAGAAGAGGCACTGGTCGATGACACCCAGCAGCCGTCATCGACCTACTACATGGAGCCCCTGGATGTCCTGATCGGCGTCTACACCCATGAGGGCATCTTCCGGGAGCTATGGATCGACGGCCGCAGGCTGTGCCATCGCACCGATCGGCGGGCGAAAGCCACAGGCTATGGCACCCCGGGGGAGGCCTCATGAAAGACGAAGCCAGTATCAAGGTCTCCGGCACACCGCCGCAGTTCGATGAAATGATGAGCAAACTCGCCCGCCAGCAGCTCGGCCTCGATGCCCGGTACACGGTGTATGCCGTGGCCACCGACCAAATCGATGAAATCGAGCTGGATCTGACCGATAGCTCTGAAGACCTCCATCGTCAGAGCTTTACAGTCCACCTCCCTGCTGGCCTGGCTAGGGTCAGCCTTGCGCCCTACGAGGATGGCGTCTGGCACCTCAAGGAGGCCGTCCATGGCGTTGTGAACCTAGGCCACGATGCTCGTGAGGCACTTGCTGCGGGTAGCTCTAAGCCCCGACCCCGGATCGCTCTACCGCCCCGCGGGGGCCGGCACTAGACGCTAGATCCTCCTCAGTCCTATAAATTGTCGTCTGGTATTGTTACAATATGGCGCATGCAGATATTCGCCTCGAACAGCTCCGAGAGCTTCCTCTCACGAATGAAGACAAGCGCTACATCACGCACTGCCTCAATGAAGGCAGGGTGGAGGATGCTGAGCCGGTTCTGGCGGCGTATGCGTCATGTTGGGCCACCGCAGCTGACGGAGCCCCAGATCGAATGCGGGACAATGCCAGTCGGCGAGCGGCCAACACCTTCCTCCGGGAGGCCCTGGGCGTCGATGGACCGGTATCCCTCCGGTAAGCAGCAGCGCCAGCTACAGGGTTAGCTGGTGGGGAGGAGGAGTTATACCGTTATCTATAGTTTTGCCTAGCTCTATGGCTACCCGACACCTGCGCCCCTATCCATAGTCACCACACTGCGATAGGGGGTTACATGTTCGACAATGCTTTGATCTACCGAGCCCACAGCCACTTCCCTGGCGCCGACCAGCTGGCACAGCTGTGCCAGAAACAGCTGTTCCGAGCCTGCGCCGCAACCGAGGCCAAAAGGGTAGGGTGGTCGACCGTCTGTGGTGACCAGATGGTGCATCCGGTGAACTCGCAATTCCTGGTTCTGCGCTTCAGCCGGCAAGAGCGGCTGCTTCCTGCCGCTGCGGTCAAAGAAGAGGTTGAGGAACGTGCTGCGGCACGCGAGAAGGCGTCTGGATCTCCGTTGCGGCGAGCTGAGAAGCAGATCCTGAAGGAGGAGGTCTACGAGGAGCTGCTGCCCAGAGCGCTGAAGCGCACGGGTCACTTCCTGGTGGCCATCGACACCCAGCGAGGCTGGATTCTGGTGGATGCCGCCAGCCGCAAGAAAGCTGAGGAAGCGCTGGACTTGCTCCGGCTGACCATCGGCTCCTTGAAGGTCACACCTCTCGCCACCCGCGATCGCGCCACTGACCTGATGACACGTTGGCTGGCCAACCCGGCTGAGCGTGCTGAAGGCTGGGAGCTGGGCGAGGCATGCCAGCTTGAGTCTCCATTCGGGGATGAGGGCGTGATCAAAGCCACCGAGGTCGACCTCGAGAGCGACGAGATCCAGCAGCACCTCGAGGGCGGACGAATCTGCTCAGCTCTTGCAGTGGCCAGAACCGACCAGCTGGCGCTGGTTCTCCAGGACGACCTGGCGCTCAAGAAGATCAAATTCGATGACGCGCTGATCGAGGGTGCCGACCCCTCCGATGACGATGCCTCAGCCTTCGACACCGAAGCCCATTTGCACATCCCAGCCCTCGCAGCTGTCATCGAGGAGCTGATCGGCTTACTCGGTGGCGAAGTCAGCCCGGTCATCGAGGACGATGCCTCCACCGAGGAACAAGAGGCAGCTTAGGCCTCTGCATTACTCTCCACGGCCTGGCACCAGCTAGGCCTTTTTATGCTCTACCTGTCCCGTCTTATGATCCTTGTCGACTCACTTTATGTCGACTATTATGTTTCGCATGCGAAATTGGCCTGGCCAGGCCCTGCGCCCTGAGCCGGGTAAGGACCAACCATCCTGCCTCCTCTGGAGGCCGGGCAACCGGGGACACCATGACCAAGATAATCAGCTTCGCCAATCAGAAAGGCGGCGTAGGCAAGTCGACCATCTGCCTCCAGACTGTCTTTCACCTTCAGGAGGCAGGGTTTCGGGTGCTCGCCATCGACCTGGACCCTCAGGGCAACACCTCCAGCCGCCTGAGCCAGCAGGAAGGCGAGTACACGGGAACCCCCTCCGCGTTCCTGTTCCGGGAAGACTACACCGACATCCGCCCGATGCGATGTGCCCGTGGAATGGACCTGATCTGGACTGAGAAGAACGACCCTGAGTTGTCGGAAATCGAGTCCATGCCGCTCAACTGCGTCCTCAACCCGATCAACAACCTAAAGGCCAGCGGAATCCTCGAGCACTACGACTATGTAGCGGTCGACTGCCCGCCCAGCCTTGGCCGGAAGCTGGTCGCCGCCCTCACCATGTCCACCCACGTTATCTGCCCGGTCCAAGTGAGCGGCTTCGCCCTGGATGGCGTCGAGGGCCTGCTCAACACCATCATCAACGTCCAGGAGGAGCTGAACCCCGACCTGGAGAACACCGGCATGGTGATCAACAACCTGAACCGCAACTTCCCCTCCCACCTGCGTGCATGTGAGCAGCTTCGCGAAGCAGTGCCCGATCTGGTCTACACCGCCGAGATCGGCCTGCGCGGGAAGCTGGACGAGGCCAACAACCTCGGTGTCCCTGTGTGGAGCATCAAAACAACCTCAGCGCGTGATGCTGCGAAGGATATTCGGGCGGTCATCAACGAACTCATGGAAAAGGTGGGCTGACATGGCACTGGGAAACCTGAGCAACCTGCAAAGCCTGTCTCGTCGCTCCAAGGGCGCGAAAGAGGTGCTTCTGCTCGACACGGCCGAGGTAGAGCCCAAGCAAGGCCAGGTACGGGAGAAGTTTTCTGGCATCGAGGAGCTGGCCGAGTCGATCAAGGTAAACGGCCAGGAGCAGCCGATCATCGTCTACCCCAAGGACGAGAGCGGGAAGTACCGCATCCAGAAGGGCGAGCGGCGCTGGAGGGCCTGCAAACTGGCGAAGCTGCCGGTTGAGGCGATCGTCAACAAGAAGGAGCAGGACGACCTGGATGAGACGGCCGGCGAGCTGATCGAGAACATCCAGCGCGAAAACCTGACTCCTATGGAGATCGCCAAGGGCATCCAGAAATTCATCGATCGCGGCTGGCAGGGCATGGATGTCGCCAAGCGGCTGGGCAAGTCCCGGGGCTACGTCTCCTCTCACCTGTCCCTATTGAAACTGCCCGACTGCGTGATGCGCCTCTACGATGAGGAGGTCACCTCAGACCCCGAATCGCTCAACTCACTGCGCCAGCTGCATTCGATCGCGCCCGAGCAGGCAGAGCAGATCTGCGCCAAGGCCCTGGAAGAAGGTATCAGCCGGAAGGCATGTCGTGAGCTACTGAAGCAGGCCAAGAAAGGCGGGCTGCCGGAAGAACCTGAGATTCCTGCTTCCGAAAAGCCGGAGCCTCCCCCTGGCCCTGGGTTCAATGATGACCAGCCGAGTCTTGTTGGGCTACAGGAACCGGGGGCAGGCGACGATGGCGGCCATGAGCCCAACACCGGAGCCTCCGAGCACTCGGCCGCAGAGTCGTCCAGCTCTTCGCCTGGTCAGGGAGGATCTGCTGCGGGTGAAGAGGCTGGCGCTGAACCTTCCCAAGCGGCTAAGGCCGCTCCCAAGCGGGAAACACCGAAAGCCCCTGAGGCTAAGGGCACCACCCCTCCACAGCCGGTGCCAACCAAGGAACCGGCCCGGGCTCGGATCGTTGTCAGCGTGAACACCCAGGGAGGTCATCGAAGCGGGGTGCTGCAAACGGATCGGATCGACCCAGAGGCCGGCTACTGCTGGGTCCGCCTCGACAATGGGGATGAGGAGCCATTGAGAGCGCGGGTATCGGACGTGCAGCTGCTCGGCGTCGAAGGAGAGGAATAGTGCCGATGCCGAGCCTATCGCGAGACACACAGCGCAAGTACGCCATTCTGCGGGCGATCGACACCATGGAGCGGCCGTCGCTTCAGGACATCGCCTCGGAGACTGGCATACCTGCCGGCACAGTCAAACGACAGCTGACCTCGATCCGGGAGGAGCTGAAGGTGAAGATCCTCTTCATCCGAGACCCAAGCTCGCCAGAAGGCGCCAATGGGTACTACTCCCTGGAGGGATGGGGCATCCTCGACCCGGCCTCCTTCCGCAATCACTTCGGTTGAACCAGAACGACCATGCTACCCAGGGAGGCCCACGGCCTCCCTTTCTCGTGCTCATGCGCCTGGCTACAGAGCGCTCAGCGGCCGGCAGTCAGGGTTCAATTCGTCCAGGAGGTCTCCCAGCTCACCCAGCGCATCCCCGTAGCACTCGTGGGCGACCCCTGAGGATACCCGGTTGGGCATGTCATGCTGATCGAGCACGACGAGAAGCAGGCCCGGCGCCCCGTCTCGGGCTATCACGTCGATGTTCCCCCACAGATTCTCCCGCGAGACCGCATAGCTCAGCATCTCCCTGAAGCGCTCACGGTCATGCAGGATCTGGATGTTTCGCATTCTGGGCTCCTGGCTCATTGTCCCTTCATCGCCTCTTCAAGGCGCCGTTCCGCGCTACGGTCATAGCGCTGCGTGGTCGCTAGGTTCGAGTGCCCCAGCGCATACTGCACGGTCAGCACGTCAATGCCACGATCAAGCAGGTTGGTGGCAAAGGTCCGCCTGAAGTCGTGAGGGGCGCATTCGTATATGCCGGCCTGGGCCGCACGCTCCTTGATGATGTAGTAGACGGCCTGATCGGTCAGCCTCTGATCGCACACCACGCCATGCCGGCGCACTCTGGTGAACAAGGGGCCCGTGTCACGGGCAAGACAGGACTGCCAGGCCTGGAGCCGTTTGAACGTCAGGTCGGGCAGGAAGACCAGCCGCTCCTTGTTGCCCTTGCCGACGATTCTGATGGCTTTACGGCTGGTATCGATCGCCTCCAGGTCCACCGAAACGCTCTCCGACCGGCGAAGCCCTGTCGACACCAGAAGCTGGAGCAGCGCTGCATCCCGGATACCCTTGGGGCTGTCGTCAGTTTCGCATGCGGAACTGAGGGCCTGGATCGAGGCTTCATCCAGGTGGACCCCTTTGGGCAGACGGGAGCCAGGAACGCCCTTCAGGTCGCGGATCTGCTGGTAGCTCTCGCTGTCCATGTCCCCCATGACCCAGGCCTCGCGGGCAACACCCTTCATGGCCGACAAGGCAGCATTGACCGTGGCTGGCGCCTTGCCCATCTCGGTCATCATCTCCACGATCGATCGGACATGCTCACGGCGTATCAGCGCCCATGGGCAGCCCTGGATGTCGTAGCCACCGCTCAGCCTGGCGATGAACTGTAGGTGGGACCGCATCGTGATCCGGCTACGCCGGGAATTGAGGTTCAGCAGGTACGAGAGCCCTGCATTGCCTCTGGCCTCCGAGAGTGCGTCCTCAGCACCGGCCGCGAGCGCCTGGGAGCCCTGGGGTCGAACAAGGGTCAGCTCGCTATCCATGGCCACCCTCCGCCCCGGTCGACACGAGCTGCTTGAGGTGGTCGGCTTGGTGACTCGAGCACTGCTCAACCCCGTCCAGGTTGCCATGCTGGTGCTTCAGCTCGTAGAAGCCGTCGCCCCCAGGCACCTCCTCGACATAGACACGCTGGCGCTTGAGCCCGCCCGGGATGGTGCAGCTCAGGTGCTCCAAGACGGAATCAGCGTCCTCTCGGACGCTCACGATCTCTCCGTGATCGCGAAGGATCACCATGAAGTCATTGGTCAAGACAGCCGAGTATCCAGCCCTCGGTGGCATCGTGATCTGGTCTACCATTCAGGTCTCCAGCACAGATGGTTGGCGGGCTCGCCCGGGCCGCGGCCTCGCGGGCACCGCCAGGTGAATTCAGCCATGGCCATCACTTCCCTTGGCCAGGGAGTGATGAGCAAGGTCTCCCGTGTAGCAGCCCATCGATCGCTACACCTCCTCGAGGCACCATTCAGCAAAGGCCTCCTGCTGATGCTCGCTACAGGGGGCGAAGCCGGTGAAGCGGCCACCCTCGATCCTGATCTCATCGAAGCGCCCCATAGTGTCGCGGTAGTAGACTCGCCGCCGCCGCAGGTCACCCAGCTCAGCAGTCAGGCGGTCGATGACGCCCTGGGCATCGTTGGTGATGGAGCGCGGCCCATCCTGATCGATGATCACCACCAAGGTGTCGCTGACGAGCGCGATCTTGTAGATGGCCTGTAGCTTCATGCGTGAATCCTTCTCCAGTGGCCCTCAGGACAGGCTAGTTACCCCTATCGCCCTTCTCTACTTTCTTAAATATCTATTTTAATAAGTAGAGATAGGGATGGCCAGACCAAGCTACATTTTATGTGGATCTAGGCAGTCACTCGTAAACGATAAAATTACGCCTATGAACCTGTTTTCATTCGATTTATCGGTGTTATCGACGGCTTTCGTGCCGCCTGTACGCAAAATCTGAGCGCCATTGGCGGGTGTTCTCCTCTGGATTTTGCACAGCGGCGCCTGTCCAGCGGCCCAGCACACTGCCAAGTCAGAGGGCTTCGGCAGGTCGACCAATCACCAAGGAGCCCATTGACACCGGGTTAAGCAGTCGCCAATATGTGCTTTGCACACTTACCATATCCATAGGGGTTTAGGAATGAGCATCCTCGCTAGGTACTTCCAACTCGAAAATGAGGCCCAAGAGCTTCGCAGGAAGATGCAAACTTTAGAGGACACTCCTGAGTTCAAAAGGGAAAAGGAATTTATAGATAAGCTCAGAAGGCTAATGGATGAATATAATAAGACAAATGGCGAAGTTATATCAGCTCTTGCCCCTGAATCAAGCATCGAGAACACTGAAAGCAAAAGAAGAAGAAAAAGAAAACTTAAAGTATATAGGAACCCTGAGACTGGTGAGGTTGTAGAAACCAGAGGTGGCAACCAGAAGACATTGAAGGCATGGAAAGAACAGTACGGGGCAGAAACTGTTGATTCATGGCTGATTGAAGAGAAGTAATCGGTTATATTGTGCAGCAGGCTGTAGAGGTTTACGATGTCTAAAAAAAGCAGCAATGACAAGGATATACAGGCCATCTCGGTGAGCAAGTCGGCTCAGCTCGACCTTTTCAGCCTGCTAGACGCCCGTGATGGCGATTATAGCAATAGCATCGATATTTATGATTCTTTGCCTAAATATTCGCTCGAGCGGCGTCGGCGCTTTACTGATATTCGGCAAGCCGCCGCGAAAGAACGTGAATGCCGGGTGGGTGGTCGCGTAATAAAAGTAAAAGTCCGCCCTGCTCTAATTGAAACACGTCCTGGGAAACCTGAGCTTGTTTACCCAGGTGAGCGCGAAGAGATCATTGAGGATGCTTTGAGAAAACTCGCTGTAAATGGCGGGATCGCGATGATTGACGGAAAGGTGGGTGTGCTATTCACATTCTATCAACTTCGCAATGAATTAAAGAGAAACAATCACGAGTTTAAACTTAGCGAAATAAAAGAAGCTATTCTTGTTTGCCGCGGGGCTCAACTTGAAACGGTTTCTGAAGATGGGGAAACGGTTATATCATCGAGCTTCTTCCCTATGGTAGGTCTTACCACAAGGAAAGACTTGAAGCTGAGGGAGGGGGATACAAAGTGCTATGTTCAGTTTAATCCCCTGGTGACTGAAAGCATTCATAACCAGACTTTCAGGCTGTATGACTATAAAACGTCTATGGCTATTAAGAGCCCCCTTGCTCGCTATATTCACAAGAGAATGAGTCACCATTGGAGTCAGGCCTCCTCCACCAATCCCTACACGCCGCGGCTTGTCTCCTTTCTCAAAGGGAGTCCGAGGGGGCTCTCTGACCGTATGGCCACGAATGTGAGGGCCATGAAGATGGCTCTTGATACGCTGAAGGAGCATAATGTCATCGATAGCTACGATGACAGCGAACGAATCAAAGACGGAAAGAAACTGACCGATATTGTTTACAAGATATACCCTACTAAGCAGTTCGTTAAGATCATAAAAAAGGCGAACTACAAGAATGGGATAATATCTACAAAAAAGGCTCTTACAGCTTCTGAAGAGAGTGAGTAGTTACGAAATATATCACTCCCTCCTGAATCCGTGAAGCCGGCGCCGACACTTTCCCTATCACCGCCAGCGAGCACTTTTTGATCATTCGCCCCGTGCAAGTTGGCTTTCGCAAGCCCGTTATTGCCAAAACCCACCGTGCTGATCGGTGCTGACGGCCCGT
>NZ_JBSXNN010000085.1:0-68941 GCF_056857635.1 Vreelandella sp. L-15
CTGAGACCTCGAGTCTCCTAAAGGGCCCAGCGAGACCAGCTGGTTGATAGGCACGGTGTGGAAGCGCTGCAAGGCGTTGAGCTAACGTGTACTAATGGCCCGTGAGGCTTGACCCTATAACACCCAAGGGGTCTGGTCGCCGTGATAACGATGAGTGTGAAAACACTCGGATAACCGGATACGTGTACTGAGCCGATCAAACGGCTTGGTAAGAGACGCACACAAAACACAGCATGGTATGCATTTACAGTTACGCCTGACGACCATAGCGAGCGTGAACCACCTGATCCCATGCCGAACTCAGCAGTGAAACCGCTTAGCGCCGATGGTAGTGTGGGGTCTCCCCATGCGAGAGTAGGTCATCGTCAGGCACCTATACCGCAAAAAACCCAGCCAAACGGCTGGGTTTTTTGTTGCGCCGAAGAAAAGCCCCGAACACAGCATGTTCGGGGCTTTTTGCTGTGGGCATGCTCCGTCCGGGGGGATCGGCAATAAAAAGCCGCCCGTTAGGGGCGGCTAAATAGGTTACTAAACGATTAGCGGTGGTACTGTTTCTCGCGTTCAGGCTGCCATAGAATGGCGTCTACCCGTAAACGGGTTGCCTGTCGGTTAGGCAGTGGCCAATCGATAGTATCGCCTACCTTCACACCTAAAAGACTAGCACCGATGGGGGCCATAATGGAGATGGCATCTTCGGTGTTACCGAGAGAGTGCGGGTAAACCAGTGTACGTACCATCTGCTGATTACGGGTGAGATCGGTAAACTGAATTTGGCTATTCATGCTCACAACGTTATCAGGAATCTCTTCGGGATTGACTATTTCCCCGTGACTAAGCTCATCTTGTAACAGCTCGGCCACCATTTGATCCTTTTCAGTCGCTGCATCAATCAGGCGCTGCAAGCGGTCTGCATCAAGTCGATTGATTATAAGGGGAGGTCGCTGCCCCATGATGCTCTCCTTGGCAAACGCAGTAGCAAAAGGCTGGTTGCGTCGTTATACAAATGGTATTGAATGACATAAAAAAAGCCCTCTCCATAAAGAAAGGACTGTCGAGATATCAAGCTAGTAGTGTACGACACTTCGAACGAAAAGACGACGCGCTTAGAGTGAGGTGCGCATAAAGTGCTATGATGCAGGCCGCTACGCGAGCAAGCTGTTATATCGCGTTTATGGGTTGCAGATTATGTTAGAGGTGAAAGGTGAGTGACACGGTACCCACGTCATGGCTTGTTTACTGCCGGCCAGGTTTTGAACACGATGCGTTGGCAGAGATGCAGCACCATGCGAAGCAACAGGGGGTTCCCTGTGAGCCGATGCAAGGTGAAGGCTGGGTAAGTTTAACGCGCCATGATGGCGAGGCGATAAATGATTTACACCGTCAGGCAGCCTTTAAACGGCTCATATTTGCGAGGCAAAGTTTAGCAGCGCTGCCCGCGTTGACCCTGTCTCGGGATGATCGGCTTACGGCGATTTTAGATCAGGTCAAAGCAAGCCGCTGGAGCTTTGAAGAAATTTGGCACGAAACGCCGGATACTAATGATGGCAAAGCGCTAGCCGGATTAATTAAAGCGCTGACAAAACCTCTTCAGAGTATGTTGAAAAAGCGTGGTGCATTACGGGGTAAGGCGGGGGCTCGCCGCTTGCATATTTTTTGGACAGACGGTGATCGTGTGCAGCTAGGCATGAGCTTTCCCGATAACCGCAGTGAGTTAATTAACGGAATTCGTCGCCTGCGTTTTCCATCCAGAGCACCTAGCCGTTCAACGTTGAAGCTCGAAGAAGCCTGGCACGAGTTTATCCCCCGAGGAGAGTGGGACGAGCGCCTAGCTACGCATATGCAGGCGGCTGATTTAGGCGCAGCGCCAGGTGGCTGGACATGGCAGCTTGTGCAGCGTGGTATGTATGTCTATGCCATCGATAACGGCCCAATGGACAAACAGCTCATGGCCACCGGGCAGATCGATCACCTACGTGAAGATGGCTTTACCTGGGAGCCGCCCCAGCGTTTGGACTGGCTGGTGTGTGACATCGTCGACAAGCCAGTACGGGTCTTGGCCATGGTTGAGCGCTGGCTGACGCGCAAGTGGTGCCGGGAGGCCATTTTTAACCTCAAGCTGCCGATGAAAAAGCGCTGGGATGAAGTAACTCGCTGTTTGACAACGCTAGAAGAAGCGTTAGCGACAGCGGGCGTAGGGGCCACTATTCGTTGTCGCCACCTCTACCATGATCGGGAAGAGGTGACGGTATACGTTAGGCTGGCTCACTAACCTGGCAGGTATCCGCCGCTGGGCTAGTAGCCTGGCTCATAAATGCGGATGGTTTCGTCTTCGGTAAGTAGCGGTAAAATACGCTGCATTGCCATGGCGCGCTCTTCACTGGCGTGCCACTCTTTCCAAGCGCGCAAGTCGCGCCATTTGGTAATCATTAAACGGCGGTCTGTGTGGCCAAGCTCAACCAAGGTTTCACCACCAACGAAGCCTCTAACGCCCAGTGACACACGCATTGCTTCGCGCGCTGCTTGTTCATATTCGTCCTCTAAACCGGGCATAATGCGCCGTTCAATGATGATTTTTATCATAGTGTCTGTTTCCTAACCGAGAGAGTCGATGACTGATAATACCGATGACCACAACGCGTTTGACGCTGAACTAGATACCACCGGGCTGTATTGCCCTGAGCCTATTATGCTGATGCATAATAAAGTCCGTGATATGACAGCAGGCCAAGTATTGAAGGTCGTGGCAACCGACCCTGCGACTACGCGCGATGTGCCAAAATTTTGTCAATTTTTAGGGCACGAGCTGATAGATAAAAATATCGCAGACGATCAGTACGTCTACTTTATCCGCTTAGCGTGATCTTGTGGAGCCAAAGCAAGGCGCTCAACGACTAAGGGTGTAGCGCCTTGCCTATTATCGCTAAGCGTGATCACTACTCGGCACTACCATCATGGCGAGTGCCTCAAGCGTGGCTGGATCCTCTTCCAGAATGCGATTAGCAATATGGCGTTGGAAGAAATAGACGGTTTGATGCCGAGAATGCGCGTCGTACAAGCACTTGTCGCCCAGTAAAATGGGGGTCATGGTGGCTTTTTGCTCGTCTGCCACCATCGCTTCTATGCTGCCATCACTATACAGCCGCCATCCGTACACAGGCTTCATGTGCCATGGCGCATTAGGGTGGTTCATGCAGAGTGCATGTGTGCCCAAAGTATCAGGAAGCTGTTGAATCAGCGTAATTTCGCTAGAAGCCTCATACTCAAAATAGCTGGCAGCGGCGTTTAGCTCATCGTACTTATGGTCAGGGGGAAGCTCGAAAATTTCGTCGGTTTCAGGGTCTCGGTAGCCGACGAAGAAACCACTTTCATGGCTATCCAGCTCATGGCAGGCCGCCAGCGACTCCATCCAAGGAACAAGCCCCACAACGTTGCCATCTTCCCTAAGCCCCCAGGCAAGAATGGGCAGGCCGTAGTAGGTGTCGGGACTCGCAGCGAGCTGGTAGACCATCTCTAAGCCATCTAGCTCTGGTGCTAAACGAACTAAACACTTTCGCGCCTGCTGACGCTGACGCACGGTTTCCAGGTCGATGACCTGGGCAGAGCGAGTTGACAGGGGTGCGCCCATGGTGTCCCTCCTTGTACTGCGTGGTCACGACATTGGCAGACAGTGAACACCGCCTGCCGCTACCTTCACCAATAGCACAGCTTGAGCGCGAGGTTAAGCGTAAACATGATTTTTAATCGACATCACAGGCAGAAAATGCCGCTTTTAGTTGCTGGCGCTCCTCCAAAGCATTCTGAAATTGTAGCCAAGGTGCCTCAGGGTTACTCACTCATAGAGAACCACGAAGTTTGATAGGCCGTAATAGCCTCAGGGGAGGAAATAGGGTGAACGTCAATTAATTGATTGACGTGGGTCAGCCACTGTTCAGACTGCTGCGCCAGGCTTGGTCGGCGCTGTTGTCACCATATCCCACCAGAAATAGGCTCGCCGAAGCGGCTAGCCACTTGCCGTAACGTTGCTTGGGGACTCCTGTTGGCTGATCGTTTTTAATCGCCAAGCCAGCAATATAGCGGCTGTGCTGAGACCAGCAATCAGCCCAATCCAGTAACCGTGTACACCCATTGGTTCAGACACAACTCCCAAGCCATAGGCTCCTAACCAGTGGCCCCCTCCTAAGCCCACAATCCAATAAGAGAGCACGGTAATGACCATGACAATGCGCGTGTCTTTGTAGCCTCGTAAGGCCCCTGCTAAATTTACCTGCAGAGAATCCGACAGCTGAAAAATAACCGCTAGCGCGATAATAGTTAATGCTAATGCCTGGATCTCAGTATTGGATGTGTATAGCGAAATCACTGTTGGGGCCGTAAACCACAATAGCGTGCTATTGATCGCCGCAACGATGACGCTAATCGTAATGCCATTCCAGGCAACTTTACGTGCCATGGCTAAGCGTCGCTGGCCCAGCGTATTACCTACTCGAACGGTCAACGCCATGCTTAACGACATGGGCAGCATAAACAGAATGGTGGTGTAACTGAGGGCGATTTGGTGCGCACCTACAGTAACTTCTCCAAAGCTGGCTATAAAAAGCGCGATCAGAGTAAATAGAGTGACTTCAACAAAAATCGCGACGCCGATAGGCACACCCACCACCACAAGTTCACGAATGCCCGCCCATTGTGGCGGCGTAAGCTGCTCCCAAAGTGAAACGCTGCGGTAGGTGTTTCCGCGCCTTGTATAAAGCGCCATCGCGATGGCCATTGTCCACATCGAAATAGCGGTGGCAATACCGCAGCCAAAAGCCCCCAGCGCCGGTAGCTGTTGCAAGCTATTAGGGATGCCAGTACCCAATAGATTGACTAGGCCATCACCACCGTAAATGAGCAAATAGTTAAAGGGGATGTTAACGGCAAGGCCCACAAGGCTGATCCAGAGAGCAGGGCGAGTATGATTCATGCCATCTGAAAAGGCGCGTAACGCTTGAAAAAGCGCGATCCCAGGCATTCCAAAAGCAACGGCGCTTAGATAAGCCGCCGACTCCTGTGCAACACCAGGAGGAACGTTCATCAGTTCAAAAATAGGTGTAACGGCGACCCATAATAAACCAGCGGCAGTGATGCCTAATGCCAACGCCACCCAAAGGGCTTGATGTACGGCTGGGCGTATATCGTTATTGCGCTGGCCGCCTAATAAGTGCGCCACGATCGGCGTTAGCCCCATCAGCGTGCCGGTCATAAACAGCATCAGCGGCATCCATAAGCTTGAGCCCACTGATACGGCGGCTAAGTCCGTTGCGTTGTGTCTACCTGTCATCATGACATCGACAACGCTCATGCCCGCCTGGGCTAGCTGAGCGCCGCAAATAGGCAAGGCCAGCGCAACAAGTGTGCGAGTTTCTGGCCAATAGATGGATTTGATATCGCTAGTAAAGCCGCCCAAGGTATGGCTCCCCTTTAGCCAAGAGACCTAAGAAAGGCCGATAGAGTAGCAGGAGTCGCTGCGCTTTGCTGTCTCCTCTTTAGCTGGTTAAGCCACAGCGGGTATACTGCGCGAAATGCATGGGAAAAGTGGCAATATGGTGATTGAAGAGCAAGAGCGTTGGACCCTGGGCGATATTATGGCGCTGTTTGATGGCGTCTTTGCGGCGCATTACCAGACGCGTTTGATAAAAGGAGGCGATGAGCCGCTGTATCGACCAGCCACCGATCAAACGCCTTATCATCAGGTCATTTTTGCGCGTGGTTACTTTGCCAGTGCGCTACATGAAATCAGCCATTGGTGTATTGCGGGCAAAGAAAGGCGACTGTTAGAAGATTATGGCTATTGGTACTTGCCCGATGGCCGTAACGCCCAAGAGCAGCAAGCATTCGAAAATGCTGAAATTGCTCCTCAGGCGCTGGAACAGCTATTCACCCAGGCCTGCGGGCGTACCTTCCACGTGAGCGTGGATAACCTAGGGGGCGAAGTAGAGGTAGATCGAGATGCCTTTGCGCAGAGAGTCGCTGCCCGGGCGCAGCGCTATTTAGCAGAAGGGTTGCCGCAACGCGCCAATGCGTTTTACTTAGCCTTGGCGCGCTACTATCAGCAGGGCGATACGTTGGAACAGGCAATAGCCGCAGGCAGAGCGCTGCTAGCAGCCACTGAAGTTAGCGCTTAATCTTTTTCATTAAGCTGTTGGTGCAACGTGAGCATCACCTTAACTTCGTGCTCTGGACGCATTGGCTCTAAGCCCAAGTCGTTAAACATCTCGCTACGTAGGCGGTGCCATTCACTAGAGCTGATCTGATCGTAAAGTACCCCTGCGGGTGCCAGCTCTACAAAAGGGTCCAGGCCGTAGGTGTCAAACAAACGCGCCAGCGCGGCCTCATCTTCGCCGTTATCGCTGGTGTATAGCGTGGCAGAGAAGTGGTCGTTCTCTAATTCACGAATCACATCTAGAGGGCTGACGCCTAGGCTCTCTAACTCCTCAATGCTGTAAGCGCCCATCACATTGCTATCTTCGGTGATCCAGCTGTCGTCCGGCTGGATCAGCGTTTGTTTGATTCGTCCGTCGGGTAACGACCACGCAATAGAGAGCGGCAAGCCATTATCTTCGCCTATTTCAATGGCAATAAATCCAGGATAGTCAGCCACGCAGTTGCTCCTTTTAAGCGTCCGCTTCAATTCGGAAAAAACGCTGGGCGGTGCGAGTGGTCGCCACGCCAAGCTCGGTATCACTCACGTCATGCCAGCGGGCTATTTCTTTAACAATCCAGGGCAGTAGCGCTGGTTCGTGGCGGCGTCCCTTCAATTTAGCAGGCAAATTGCGGGGCAGTAGGTAAGGGCAGTCGGTTTCCACCATCAGGCGGTCTAGCGGTATATCGCGCACCATGTCGCGCAGGTGATGGCCTCTGCGCTCATCGCATATCCAGCCTGTCAAACCAATGTGCAGATCTAAATCAAGATAGCCATGCAGCGTCTCTTGGTCTGCCGTAAAGCAGTGTATAACCGCTTGGCTAATATCATTTCGCCAACTGCGCAGTATGTCTTGCATTCGCTTGCCAGCATCCCGCTCATGCAAAAACAGCGGCAGGCCGCTTTCTGCTGACAGAGCCAACTGCGCCTCGAACGCACGCTCCTGCTGCTCTGGGGTTGAAAAGTTGCGATTAAAATCTAACCCGCACTCGCCAACCGCCACAACCTCCGGCATACGGTAAAGCTGCCGCATTTCTTGGGCGACCGTGTCATTCCACCCACTGGCATCATGGGGATGAACGCCCGCCGTTGCGTAGACCCCCGCGTACTGCTGCGCCATTTGCAAGGCCTGCTTAGCGTGGGCGACATCGGTGCCGGTCACGATCATTGTGGTCACGTTGGCAGCTCGGGCCCTGGCAATCACGTCGCTCAAGTCGCGCTGAAAGCTCTCATGGGTCAGGTTGGCGCCAATATCGACCAGCGGTGTGCTGGGGCGAAACTGTAGCGCTTCAGGTAACGCGTTGTGTGCTTGCTGAGTCGCCAAGGTGGTCATCTCTCCTATGGGCCAGTGGCCCCATTGTAACGCTGGTGCCGCTTGGCTCGCCAACGCAAGCCGCCATGAACGTGGCAAGGATCACACTGCAAATGGCACGAATTGCAAAAAAACTGGCTCAATAGGTAAACAGTGCAGGCCTGTTTGCTCTTACCATGAAAATGAGTCACCGCCATGCTCGTGATTCAATGAGTGAAGGCGCAACACCAGCGTTGTGATTTTCACCTCAATAACAACAATAGCGAGGTACCCTCATGCCGTTATCACGTCGTTTCACCCTGTCTGCGTTAGCCTCTGCGGTGGTTGCTGCAGGCTTCGTTCCGTTTGTCGCCGCCCATGAAGGGATTTCTGATAACGAAATCCGCATTGGCTATCTGGCCGATATGTCAGGTGTGTACCGCGATCCTATCGGTCCTCTGGGGCTCGATGCCATTCAGATGGCGATTGAGGATGTTGGTGGCAGTGTCAACGGTGCGGATATCGTGGTGTTCAGTGCCGATGATCGTAACAGCCCTGACGTGGGCTCCAGCGTGGTGCGTGAATGGATCGATGAGCGCAACGTCGATATGGTCACGGGCCTGGTGGCATCATCGGTCACGTTGGCGGCCGTCAGTCTGCTGCAGGAGGCCGACAAGCTGGGGCTGGTGAATGGTGCCGTCTCCTCCGGCGTGACCAACGAACACTGCTCTACGCATCATATTCACTGGGTGTATGACACCTGGGCAATGTCGAACGGCACCGCTAAAGCCATTACCGAAGAAGGCTACAAAAACTGGTACTTGTTGAGTGCCGACTACTCTTTTGGTCATGCGTTGGAAGCAGACGTCGAGCGCGTGGTCACTGAAAACGGTGGCACCATCGTAGGGCGTGCGCGTCATCCATTCCCCAATAACGATTTCTCATCGTTCATGTTACAAGCGCAAGCCTCTGGCGAAGATGTCATTGCCTTAAACAATGCCGGTGGCGACACCATTAACGCGGTACAAACAGCGGGTGAGTTTGGTATTACCCAGGCCGGCCAGGTGCTGGCAGGTATGGTGCTGTTTAGTACCGATATCCGCAGTATTGGTCTTGAGAATGCGCAAGGGCTGCAGTTTACCAAGGCGTGGTATTACGACCTTAACGAAGAGACGCGGGCCTGGGCAGAACGTTTTCGTGAGCGCACAGGCAGCATGCCGACCATGGTTCACGCCGGGATTTATTCCAGCACGCGCCACTATCTAGAGGCCATTGCAGCGGTGGGTACCGACGATACACAGACGGTGCGCCAGCAGATGGCCGATACGCCGATTAACGATATTTTTGCCAAAAATGGCTATATCCGTGAAGACGGCCGTATGGTCCACGACATGTACCTCGTGGAAGTCAAAACCCCAGCAAAGTCAGTAGATGAAGACGACTTGTTCCGGGTGGTCCGCACCATTCCTGCCGAGGAAGCGTTCCGGCCACTGTCTGAAAGTGTCTGCCCACTCGTAAAGGGTTAAACAGCCATGACGTCTGTAGATAACATTCATCGCAATACGATTGGCGCTGCGCTTAACCGCAGCGCGCGCAAGCATGCCCAGAAGCGGGCCTTGACGTTCGGCGAGCGTACGTGGAGTTATCAAGCGCTCAATAACGCGGCCAACCAGGTGGCAAATGCGCTGCTGGAAGCAGGGCTGGCGCCGGGCGATCGCTTGGCGGTATACGGTAAAAACTCGGATGCCTATGTGATCGCGTGGCTGGCCTGTAGCAAGGCGGGCCTGATTCACGTCCCTGTCAATTTTGCGCTGAGCAGTGACGAGCTTCGCTACATTCTGGAGCAGTCGGGCGCAAAAGGGGTACTGAGTGACACGGTGCTAGGTGACAAGGTTCGCGCTGCCGTCGCGGGGCTGTCGCTGGTCGTCAACGGTACCCTGCAGGCGGAGGGGGCATCGCTTCAAGAAGACGCCTTCGACGTACTGGCGTGTACCCACGGGCTCCATGCTTCTCAGGCTCATGCTGCCCATGAGCCAGACGTTGCGCTGGAGGGGGCCAGCGTTGCCCAGTTGCTATATACCTCTGGTACCACGGCAGCGCCCAAGGCTGCCATCATGAGCCATCAAGCGCTCATGGCCGAATACATGGCGTGCATGGTGGAGTTGGATATCCAGGCAGATGACGTCGTGCTGGCAGCGCTGCCCTTGTACCACTCGGCGCAAATGCACGTGTTTCTGATGCCTGCGCTACTGCTGGGAGCGCCCGTCATTCTGCTGGAAGCCCCCCTGCCGGAAAGCTGCCTGGCTGCCATTTCACAGCACCAGATCAGCTCTTTTTTTGCTCCTCCTACCGTGTGGATCAGTCTGTTACGGCACCCTCACTTTGATCAGTATGATCTCTCGAGCCTCAGAAAAGCCTATTACGGGGCCTCCATCATGCCGGTGCCGGTACTCGAAGAGATGCAGCAGCGCTTTGATGGTGTCGGCCTGTACAACTGCTACGGACAGAGCGAAATAGCGCCCCTGGCGACTGTTTTGCGACCAGAAGAGCATGCCGAACGGCCGGCCTCTGCTGGACGACCGATTCTCACGGTCGAAACGCGCATCGTCGATCTGGAGGGCAACGATGTTCCGCCTGGAGAGCATGGGGAAATTGTCCATCGTTCTCCGCAGCTCATGCTGGGCTACTGGGACAAACCTGAGATGACCGCGGAGGCATTTCAGGGAGGCTGGTTCCACTCTGGAGACGTGGGGTATGTCGATGAAGCGGGCTATTTGTACATCGTCGACCGTATCAAGGACGTGATCAATACCGGCGGTGTGCTGGTCGCCAGTCGAGAAGTGGAAGAGGTGCTGTTCAAGCACATGGCGGTTTCAGAGGTGGCGGTCGTGGGGCTACCCGATGACAAATGGATCGAGGCGATTACCGCGGTGGTGGTGCTCAAGGAGGGGCAAAGCGCCAGTGAAGCGGAGCTGATTCGACACGCCAAGGACCTGATCGCCCCTTACAAGGTACCCAAGCGGGTGATGTTTACCGACGCACTGCCCAAGAGTACGGCAGGTAAAATTCTCAAGCGCCATCTGCGCCAGGCGCTGGGAGAGTCATGATGGACGACCAGGAGCTGGGGCTCTTTCAGCCCATGATTACCCGCTGTTTAGCACAGGAAGTAGCGCCTTTTTACCAGCAGTGGGAGGAGGCGGGGGAAATACCACGCTCCCTGTGGCTGGCGCTGGGGGCGGCAGGGCTGTTGGGTATTGACCTGGCAGAAGCGTACGGTGGCTCAGAGGCCGATATCGCCATCACGCAAAGGGTGCTCGAAGAGATGTCTCGTCAGGGCTTTGGTGGCCTCGCCAGTGCTTACAACATCCACGCCAATATTGTCATGCCGTATGTCCAGAAGCTGGGGACACCTGAGCAGAAGGAAAAGTGGCTGCCGCGCATGGCCTTGGGGGAGAGCCTGGGGGCCATTGCCATGAGCGAACCCCACGCCGGGAGTGATTTGGCTGCGATGAAAACCCGCGCCACGCGGGTAGAGGATGGCTGGTTGCTCAACGGTGGCAAGCTGTTCATCACCAATGGTCAGGTGGCCGATCTGGTGATCGTGTGCGCGAAAACCGATCCCTGTGCCGGCGCCAAAGGGGTCTCGCTATTTTTAGTGGAAACGTCGCTGCCCGGCTTTTCCCGAGGTAAACCGATCAAGAAAATTGGCCAGCATGCCAGCGACACTGCGGAGCTGGCCTTTGATCAGTTGAAGTTGCCCGCAGACGCGCTATTGGGCAACGAGGGCGAAGGGTTTCGCTACCTCATGCAAGAGCTGCCCCGGGAGCGTTTAGGCGTGGGTGCCCAAGCTTTGGGGGCGATAGAAGGTGCGCTAGCGCTAACGCTTGAGTACGTCAGCCAGCGGGAAGCCTTTGGCCAGCGAATCGCCGACTTTCAAAATACCCGCTTTACGCTGGCGCAGATTAAAGCCCAGCTGGAGATGGCAAGAGCCTATTTCGATCAGTGCGTCGAACGGTATCGTCAAGGCACCATGAGTAGCACCGATGCGGCTATTCTCAAGTTACAGCTGAGCGAACTGCAGTGCCACGCGATTGATCGCTGCTTGCAGCTGTTTGGTGGCTACGGCTACACCCAGGAGTACCCCATTTCACGCTTTTATCTGGATGCACGGGTACAAACGATTTACGCCGGCAGCTCCGAGATCATGAAAGAGGTGATCGCGCGTTCGCTGCTGGGCAAGGCCCCGTGATGCAAGGACCTGTGATGTTAGGACCTGAGTATTGTTAACAAGGAGCATGTATGCAGCTGGATAGCGTAGTCATTGTGGGCGGTGCACGCACGGCCATCGGTGGGTTTGGTGGGGCGCTGTCATCCTTTGCCCCGCATGAGCTAGGTACCCTTACGGCCATAGAAGCGCTGCGCCGAGCAGGGGTGGAAGGCAATGACATTGACCACTCTGTGTACGGTCATATTATCACCACCGGCCCTGAAGATGCCTATTTGGCCCGCCATATTGCGCTCAATGCAGGCGTCCCAAAAGAAGCCGGTGCCTTTAATGTCAATCGGCTGTGCGGCTCCGGTGTGCAAGCGGTGGTGTCGGCTGCGCAGCAAATTGCCTTAGGCGACAGCCGACTTGCCTTAGCAGGCGGTGCCGAAACCATGTCCCGTGGTGCCTATGTGTTAGCCCCCCAGGCGCGTAACGGTATTCGTATGGGGGATTGCTCCATTCAAGATTTAACCCTTGGGGTGCTTAGCGACCCGTTCGGCAGTGGCCATATGGGGATCACCGCTGAAAATATTGCTCAGCAGTACGGGCTGAGTCGTGAGCAGTTGGATCAGTTCGCCCTTGATAGCCATCAAAAAGCAGCGCGGGCTATATCAGAAGGGCGTTTTGATACTCAAATCGTTCCAGTTGAGGTGACGAAAGGGAAGCAAACGCTGACCTTTGCCCGTGATGAGCATGTCCGTGAGGGCGTTGAACTCGGTGATTTAGCGCGTCTAAAACCTGCTTTCAAACGCGACGGCGTGGTCACGGCTGGCAACGCCTCGGGTATTAATGATGGCGCGGCAACGCTGGTTTTGGCTCATGCCGAAGAGGCACAGGCGCGTGGGCTGACGGTACGTGCTCGGCTGCGGGTGGCCACCACGGCGGGGGTCGAACCATCGCTAATGGGTTTGGGGCCTATTCCAGCAGTCAAGCGCTGTCTTCAGCAGGCAGGGCTTACGATCAACGATATCGATGTGATTGAATCCAATGAAGCGTTTGCGGCCCAAGCGATGGCGGTGGCATCGACGCTTGGTTTTCCATTGGAAAAGTTAAATCCCAATGGCGGGGCGGTTGCCCTTGGCCATCCCGTGGGGGCGACAGGCGCTATCTTAATCTTGAAAGCGCTGCATGAGCTGGAACGCATTCAGGGGCGATATGGGCTCATTACGCTCTGCATTGGCGGTGGGCAAGGTATCGCGCTATTGATCGAGCGCTAAGCCGCACCGGGTATCTAACAACAATCAAAGGTATGTCTTATGTCGACGATAACCCCAAAACTGCTTCCTTCTACGTCCTCTGCCACCAACCCTCCCATGCTGATCAAGGATCTGCTGGAGTCGGGTGTGCGCATGGCGGGCAGCAACCAAATTGTGTATCGCGATCAAAGCCGCCACGACTACCGCCGATTTCAAGAGCGGGTCCATCAGTTGGCCCACCTTCTGGCCTCACAAGGCGTTCAGGCTGGAGACGTGGTGGCCGTACTGGATTGGGACAGCCACCGTTATTTGGAGTGCTTTTTCGCCATCCCCATGATCGGTGCGGTGCTGCATACGGTGAACGTCCGTTTAGCACCCGAACAGATTCTTTACACCATGGAGCACGCAGAAGATGTCTTTGTGCTGGTGCATGAAGACTTCGTGCCTCTGCTGGAGCCGCTGGCGCAGCAACTTCCCGATATTCGTGGCTACGTGCTTTGTCAGGAAGAGCGCCGTGACGTCTCGACGTCGCTGCCACTGGTGGGGGAGTACGAGGCCCTGCTGGCTGACCAGCCCAGCCATTATGATTTCCCCACGTTCGATGAAAATGGCGTGGCCACGCTGTTCTACACGACCGGCACGACCGGCAACCCGAAAGGGGTGTTCTTCACTCATCGTCAGCTGGTGTTGCACACGCTGGGCGAGGCCAGCACGTTCCAGGCGCCTGGCTTCGAGCTGTTGAACCGAGACAAGGTGTATATGCCCATTACGCCGATGTTTCACGTGCATGCCTGGGGCGTCCCTTACACCGCCACGCTGCTGGGCGCGACGCAAGTGTACCCGGGCAAATACGAGCCGGAGATGCTGGTGAAGCTGCTGGTCAGTGAAAAGGTCGATTTTTCTCACTGCGTACCGACACTGCTCAACATGGTGGTGAGCGCGGAGGCCATCGCGACGAAAAAAGTCGATTTGACTGGCTGGAAAGTGCTGGTCGGAGGTAGCGCCTTGACCCAGGCGTTGGCAAGCCGTGCCTGGGCGCTTGGGATCGACACCCGCAGCGCTTATGGCATGTCGGAAACGTGTCCTCTGCTCACTGCCGATATCTTGCCGAAGGAGGTTGCGGAGGCTGACTTCGAAAGCCAGCTTCCCTGGCGCTGTAAGGCCGGTCTTCCGGTGCCGTTCGTGCGGCTGCAGGTGGTCGATGTTGACGGCCAGCCGCTCCCCCACGATGGCAAAAGTGTCGGGGAGGTGCGTGTCCAAGCCCCGTGGCTAACCCAGGCTTACTATAAAGAAGAAAAGCGTAGTGAGGAGCTGTGGCGGGATGGCTGGCTGCATACCGGAGATGTGGGTTCTCTGGATGAGCATGGTTTCCTAGCAATTAGCGACCGTATTAAAGATGTCATTAAAACCGGAGGCGAGTGGCTGTCCTCGTTGGAGCTGGAAAGCTATATCAGCCAGTGTCCTGGTGTTGCCGAAGTGGCGGTGATAGGCGTGGCAGATGATAAGTGGGGAGAGCGCCCGGCCGCGCTGGTGGTGCCCAGTGATCTCAAACAGCCGCCTACCGTAGAGGCTATCCAGGGCTTTATGGAACAGTTTGTGGCGCAAGGCAAACTCAACCGTTGGGGTGTTCCCTCTCTGATTCGTATCGTCGATGAAATCCCTAAAACCAGCGTCGGCAAGCTAGATAAAAAGCGCATTCGTACCGAGATATAAGCGCGAACCTCTCACCTTGTCGCCTGTGCTTTACGGTAGGCGGCAGGGGAGTTGCCTGTCCACTGCTTAAAGGCGCGGCTAAAGCAGGCTAAGTCCTCAAAGCCAAGCGTTTCTGCAATGGAAGATAGCGTACGCTGGCTTCGGGTCAGCGCTTGAATAGCGTAGTCACGCCGGTACTCATCCTTAACAGCTTGAAAGCGCGTACCCTCTAGTTGTAAATGCCTCGAGAGCGTCCGTACGGAGACATGCAGCGCCTCGGCAACCTCTTGAACGGTACACGCCTCCGGCAAGTGACGGCTGAGGTGCTCTCTCACCCGGTGGGTGGCTAAGCGGTCTTCAAACGAGACATAAAACCAATCCGCCGGTGCGCGTTGTAAAAAAGCCCCCAAATGCTGCTTTGTTTGCCGAATAGGCTGTTCTAAGAGCGACTTGTCGAAGTAAACAGCTGTTTGTGGCTGGTCGAACTTCACTTTTCCCGGATAAAAATAGAGGTAGTCGGCGCTGTGGGCGGGCTGCGGGTAGCTGCACTCCATTAAAACGGGCGGTATCTTGCGAGCAATCATCCAGGAAGCGATGCCGTGGAAAAGTTTTAGCATCAGCTCATGGACTAAAATGCGGCTGCCTTGCAGCGGCGCATGCTCTTCCAGCGCCAGACGCGCTAAGTCGTCTTCAATCGTAAAGCTGTAGCCAAAATCATCCAGAAGTATGCGAAAAAACTGGGTATAGCGATGCAGGGCGACCTGTAGGGTAGGCGCTTCCAGCATACTTAAGCACAGCAGCTTGAGGGTTCCACAGCGTAAAGGGCGTGAGAAAAAACGCGGTGTTTCATCGTCTAGCTCAACGGCCAGCAGGCGGTAGAGCTCAGCAAATTGCTCAACGGTGACGCGCCCATTAGGAGCACTAAGTAAAAAGGGTGAAATGCCTGCTTGTTCTAAATAGCGGGTGGGTGGTTGCCCCGCAGCGGTTAGGCCACGAAATAACTCATTAACAAAATGCATGGAGACTGTCACTGTCACGGTGATTTCACCTTACCAGCGTTTTTCAACACCGCTTTATTGTTGTTAATTAGCCTATGACGTTAGCACGTTGTCTCGCTTGGCTCTACAAGGGGGCATCGTAATTCGGAAGCATGCGTTACACTGTGCGCCTCACGACGAAGGAGGACACTGCGTGACCCTGTTACGACTCGAACAGCTGCAACTTGCTTACGGCACCCAAGTACTGCTCGATCGCGCCGACCTGACGGTTGAAAGAGGCGAGCGGCTGGCGCTGGTCGGGCGCAACGGCACCGGTAAATCCACGCTACTAAAGCTGGTGGCGGGCGATATTCAGGCCGACGACGGCTCCATCTGGCGTGCGCCGGGCTTGAAAATTGGCGTGCTGGCCCAGGAATTGCCTGAATCCTCGGGCATGACGATTTTTGATATGGTGGCTCAAGGCCTGCCCGAAGCGGGCGAGCTGCTGTCTGAATATCAGCACCTCATCAACGACCCAGACCCGGATATGAACCGCATGGCGACGCTGCAAACGCGTCTTGAAGCCATTGACGGCTGGTCGTTTCATCAGCGTATCGACGTGGTGTTAACCCGGTTGGGTCTGCCGCCAGAAGCCGAGATGAGCGCGCTGTCCGGTGGCTGGCGTCGTCGTGTAGCGCTGGCCCGCGCGCTAGTGTCAGAGCCTGACCTGTTACTTCTTGATGAGCCCACCAACCACCTGGATCTTGATACCATTGCGTGGTTGGAAGAACAGCTACTTGCCTTTAATGGCGCCGTATTGCTCATTACCCACGATCGGGCGTTTTTGTCGAAACTCGCTACTAACATCCTTGAGCTGGATCGCGGCAAACTCGGGCGCTACCCCGGAAACTACGCTGAATACCAGGCGCGCAAACAGCATGAGCTGGAAGTGGAAGCCCGTGAGAACGCCGAGTTCGATAAAAAACTCGCCCAAGAAGAAGCTTGGATACGCCAAGGTATTAAAGCGCGCCGCACCCGTAATGAAGGCCGGGTCCGCGCGCTAGAGGCCATGCGTAATGAGCGTAGTCAACGCCGCGAGCGGCAGGGAACAGCCAACCTAACCGTGGATAGCGGAGAGCGGACCGGTAAGCGCGTGGTAGAGCTGAAAGGCGTTACTCAGCGCTTTGGTGATGAGGTGATCTTGCGTAATGTGAACCTGGAAGTGATGCGTGGCGACCGCATCGGCTTCTTGGGGCGTAACGGTGCCGGTAAAACCACGCTGTTGAAAATATTGCTTGGCGAGCTAGTCCCTACCGAAGGCAGCGTACAGTTAGGTACTAATCTCAAAGTGGCCTATTTCGACCAGTTACGTGCCGGGCTTGAGCTGGAAAAAACGGTTTACGATAACGTCGCCCAAGGTAGCGACCGAGTCAGCGTGGGTGGTAAAGACCGCCATGTGATGAGCTATCTGCAGGATTTCTTGTTCACCCCAGATCGCGTGCGTCAGCCAGTGAAAGCGCTATCCGGGGGAGAGTCCAATCGCCTGCTGTTAGCCAAGCTGTTTACTCAGCCTGCTAACGTACTGGTGCTCGATGAGCCTACCAACGACCTAGACATGGAAACGTTGGAGCTGCTTGAAGAGCTGCTGTTAGATTTTGATGGCACGCTGCTTCTGGTTTCCCACGACCGAACCTTCATGGATAACGTGGTGACCAGCATGCTGGCCTTCGAAGGTGAAGGGCGCGTGCGTGAATACGTGGGCGGCTATACCGACTGGATTCGCCAGGGCGGTAAGTTACCCCCTGCACCGTGGGAAGGCGCGGCGCGGCAGCAAACCGAGCCCACCAGCGAGGCCGTTAAAAAAGCTGCTCCAGCCCCAGCGGCGGAGCCGACTAAAAAAGCCGTTAAGCTCTCTTACAAACTACAGCGTGAGCTAGATGCGCTGCCCGCTGAGATTGAACGCTTAGAGGGGGACGTAGAGACGCTTGAGCAGGAGATTGGCGACCCGGCGTTTTATCAGCAGGAGGCCACCGCTGTGACGGCTAAACTGCAAGCGCTAGAGAAGGTTCAGCAGGCACTGGAAGTGGCGATGGAGCGTTGGATGGAGCTTGAAGCAATGGCCAATGGCGAATAGCTAGCGCTGTTATATGCTAAAGGCCCCGGGTGGGGCCTTTACCGTTAAAAAAGCTATTCGTCGCTTTTTTCACCTTTTTTGCCCACACGAACGGCTAAAACGTCGCACTGAGCGCCGCGTAATACGCCAGTAGAGGTGGAGCCAAGCAGCAAAGCAAAGCCGTGACGGCCATGGGAGCCGACCACGATGAGGTCAACGTCGTGCTCTTCGGCAAAGCGGTGAATCTCCGTGTCTGGCATACCTACCACCACATGCTGGTCAGCAGCCTCGACGTGAGGCGCGGCGATCTCCGCTAAGCGCTTCTTGGCATGCTCATCTAGCTGGTCCTGGATGCTGGTAAGATCCATAGGAATATCGCCGCCGTAGGCGAATCCCAAGGGTTCCAGAGTGTGCATGATCGAAATTTTCGCGCCGTTGTTGCGCTCGGCAATCGCCACCGCACGCTCAAGGATTTTGTGAGAGTCTTTGGTTAAGTCGACGGCGACCAGGATATGGCGATAGCTCATGGCGTATCTCCTTGGTGATGTGGCACACAGAAAGGCTCTTGTTCGATACCTTTACTTTAGGTCTGAAAATGAATCTTAACAACGACCTAGGTCATAGTTTTTAAATATTGCGAGTTGAGTTTGACGAAAAGAGGGTAAGCGTTGCAATGGAATGGTTGATCATCGTTTTTATTCTGATGTTTGTGATTGCGCCAGTCATGTGGTTAAAACCAAGCCCGCGCCAAAAGCGCCAGATGGCGCTGCGCTCCTGCGCAGCGCGTCAGGGGGTGACGGTCAAAATGGCCAAACCACCTCTACATCATTTTAGAGGCACGATGCCCGCGTATCGCTGGCACTACCCGCAACAGGCGCCTGGGCCTGATTTTGTACTGGTACGTGACTCCAACGCTAGTGACGCTTTGGAGCCTTTTCACGCGGGTTGGCGCTGGCGCATTGCGCCGCTGCGTCCCTTGCCCGATGTGGCCAGCACACACTTACGAACTCTGTTAGAGCGTCTGCCCCAGGATGCGTTGGTATTGGAATCTAACGCCCATTCGCTGACGCTATGGTGGTGGGAATCACAAACCGCCGAGCGGTTTACGCGCTATTTGGCGGATATCGAACCTCTCAAGAAGGCGTTGAGCGGCCTTTCAGACCACCCACCTGCCAAACCGCTAGCGCCAGATGGCGTGGAACAAAGAAACGTCTAACGATTAGGCTGTGGGGCTATCTTGATCCCTTGTCTGAATCGCCAGACCGTTGGATTCGATCAGCGCAAGCCACTTATCCAACTGGTCCAGGTCCTGTTCGCTCAAGCCTGCTAGCATCTCCTGACGCGCAGCCAGTACCACACTATCGATCTGCTCCAGGAGCGGTATGGCGGCTGGAGTAAGGTAGAGCCGTTTGCTGCGTCGATCGTCATCGCAGGCGCGACGCTCGACCAGACCTTGCGCCTCCAACTGTCCTAAAGTACGCACCAGCGACGGCGCCTCGACACCGATCGCGCGCGCCAAATCACACTGAGGATTGCCTTCCCCCAGTTTCCAAAGATGGTACAGAGTCACCCACCGGGTTTGGGTCAGCCCTAATGGTGCCAGCCTGCGATCGAGGATCGAGCGCCACAGATGGGGCAAACGAGCAATACGAAAACCAATTGTTGATGCCATAGGTAACTAACTGCCGAAAAGTGTAAGTGAACGAATTGTCATAAGCTGCGTCGCTGAATGCAAGGTGTTCTGCTACTCCGGCTCTGATGAGTCGCTTTGAGTGCCGTTCTTTCCAGGGATAAAACGACGTAAATTAAGCGCGCTCAGCCCGCTAGGCTGAATGGTGCTATCGGCGACGGTTGCCTTGTCAGCATCTTCCGACACAGTAAACCGAATTAGGCCCAGCCGCTGGCCACCGTCCGTCATAATATCGACCCGCCACTCCCCCGATGGGTCTTCGGGGAAGTTCTGCTTGTGGCTCCATGCGCGGTAGCCTTGTTCGCGCCCGCCGTTAATCGCAAGCTCCACAGTGTCCATTTCTGCACCGTTATGATGCCACGCATGGTAGATAGTTTCGCTTAATCCGCGAGGCGCACGAATAGCGGTATACACATACAGCCCATTACTGCGGATAGCATCAGGCGTCAATGCCATGGTGCCTTGAGGTGTGCGCTGCTGTGTATCAAACGCTGGGGATAGCGCTGTGCTGGTCATCCAGAGGCTAGCGGGCGGTACCCACACGCGACCAAGCCATGCCCCATAAGCCAGCACCACGGTTAGTGCAAAAAAGCCTAGCCAGCGCGCGAGGGAGCGCTTTTTCAATAAATGCCAAAAGCTAGGTAGAGCCACTAAAACAGTTAATACCAATGCTAACAGTAGGCTCTGTCCCGTGGTGAGGTGCACCATGATGGGCAGAATGACCAGTAGTACCAAGAACACACACTGGGCATGAAACATAAAATAGAGACTGCGCCAGCGCCCAGCGAGCTTGTAGTAGAGCGGATCGATAATCGACCACACGGCCATGCCAATCACCAACAGCGCGAACAGCGCTTGGCCGCTGTTCCACACGGTGGTCACCAGAATAAACGGCAAGGTAAAAAACAGCGTCTCCTGGTGAATCATTTGAGCGATAAAAGCGGTAATGCCTTTCGGCAGCGTCGGATGACCGCGATGGGCCAGCCAGCGGCCAATCAAACTTTCGGATAGTAGCAGTAGCCAAGCAAACAGCAGCCCCAGTGCTAGAACAGCCCCCAGCCACTGTTGGCGATCAACGAGGAAAAAGCTGCCTAATCCGGCCGCAAACGCCATGGGCGGCCAGAGCCAACTCCAGGGCTTTAGGCGCTCTACGATCCTTTCGACGCGCCCTTGCAGTGCTTCCATGCGGGCGGGAGTTAAGAGTGTCCCCATAGCGTTAAAAACTCGTCAATGAAACGTATATGATCGTTGGGATAGCGGGTAAAGTCGATGTGATACGCCATTATGCGCTTAAAAAGCGTAAGAAATGTGTGCATTTAGAAAGGTGTCTATCAAGCAAGCGGATTAGCCAAAAGTCAGGGCTTGACGTACTGGCGTAACTCAACCAAGCTAAGGCAATCAAACGACCGTATGAAATGCGTGGCAGGCTCGTCAACGGCGTGCCAGCCCGAACTTGTGGAGAGAGCGCGCATGATCTATCAAGGCAATGCCATCACGGTGGAGCGTCGTGACACCCTGGGTGGCAATGACATCGCAATTCTCACTTTCGATTTGAAAGATGAGTCCGTCAATAAGCTATCCAGCGCCGTTATGGCAGAGCTGGGCAATGCGGTAAAAGCGATTCAGGCCGAAAGTGGTTTGAAAGGGCTGATGATACGCAGTGGCAAAGACGCCTTTATCGTCGGCGCCGACATCACCGAATTTCACAGCCTGTTCGACAAGGGCGAAGAGTATCTGGTGGAGATGAACCTCAAGGTTCACGACATCTTCAATGCGATTGAGGACCTGCCTTTCCCCACCGTGACGGCGATCAACGGGTTGGCGCTGGGCGGCGGTTGCGAAGTGCTGCTGACCACCGATTTCCGCGTGATGAGCGAGAAGGCCAAAATTGGCCTGCCAGAAACCAAGCTGGGCATTCTGCCGGGTTGGGGTGGCTGCGTGCGCCTGCCGCGCCTGATAGGTGCCGATAACGCCGTTGAGTGGATTGCGGGTGGCACTGAAAACCGCGCAGATGCAGCACTTAAAGTGGGTGCTGTGGATGCGGCTGTTGCCCACGAACAGTTGGAAGAGGCGGCACTGGATATCCTCGACCGCGCCAATGCAGGCGAATTGGATTATCACGCTCGTCGCGAAGAGAAAAAATCACCGCTCAAACTCAACGCCATCGAACAAATGATGGCGTTCGAAACCGCTAAAGGATACGTCGCTGGCAAAGCGGGCCCGCACTATCCCGCCCCGGTTGAAGCCATCAAAGTGATTCAAAAGGGCGCCGGTGAGACTCGCGCCCGCGCGCAGGCCATTGAAGCCAAGTCGTTCGCCAAGCTCGCGCTGAGCAGCGTTGCCTTCAACTTGGTAGGTCTGTTCATTAACGACCAAGTCGTTAAAAAGAAAGGCAGCAAGTACGAGAAGCAGGCGCAGCCAGTCAAGCAAACCGCCGTGTTGGGTGCTGGCATCATGGGCGGGGGTATCGCCTACCAGAGTGCCAGCAAGGGTACGCCGATCCTGATGAAAGACATCAAGGACGATGCCATCGAGCTAGGCCTGAAAGAGGCGCGCAAGCTGTTCTCTAAACAGGTAGAGCGTAAAAAGCTCACCACCGAGCAGATGGCCGAAAAACTCTCTAACATCCGTCCAACGCTCTCTTACGGCGATTTCGGTAATGTCGATTTGGTCGTAGAAGCGGTGGTCGAGAACCCCAACGTCAAAGACGCCGTGTTGACCGAAGTAGAAGACAAGGTAAGTGAGAACACGATTCTAACTTCCAACACGTCGACCATTTCGATTAACCGTCTGGCTAAGAACCTGAAGCGCCCGGAAAACTTCTGTGGCATGCACTTCTTCAACCCCGTGCACCGCATGCCGCTGGTGGAAGTCATTCGTGGCGAGAAAACCTCGGACGCCGCCGTTGCCGCAACCGTGGCTTATGCCCGGGCCATGGGTAAAACCCCCATCGTGGTGAATGACTGCCCTGGGTTCCTGGTCAACCGTGTGCTTTTCCCTTACTTCGGTGGCTTTAGCTTCCTGGTCGAGCAGGGTGCCGACTTCCAGCGCGTCGATAAAGTCATGGAGAAGTTTGGCTGGCCCATGGGCCCGGCGTACCTGCTGGATGTCGTCGGCATGGATACCGCCGTGCACGCCAACGAGGTGATGGCCGAAGGCTTCCCGGATCGTATGGCACGTGAAGGCAAAACCGCTATTCAAGTGATGTACGATAACAAGCGCCTGGGTCAGAAGAACGACAAAGGCTTCTACGCCTACGAAGAAGATAAGAAGGGTAAGCCTAAGAAAGTCAGCGACGAGCAGGCTTACGCACTAGTAAAAGAAGTGGTGAAAGAGCAAAAAGAGTTTTCGGATGAGGACATCATTGCTCGCATGATGGTGCCGCTGTGCCTTGAGACTGTGCGTTGCTTGGAAGATGGCATTGTCGATACGCCCGCAGAAGCCGATATGGCGCTGATTTACGGCATTGGCTTCCCTCCCTTCCGTGGCGGTGCGCTGCGCTACATCGACGCGCTGGGCGTAGCCGAGTTTGTTGCGCTGGCCGACCGTTTAGCACAAGAGCTGGGGCCGCTTTATGCACCCACCGAGAAGCTGCGTGCTATGGCACAGAATAACGAGCAGTTCTACGCTGGCACCACTGCAAACGCTCAGGCCTAAGTCACCACCCACAGGAGAAATAAGATGAGTTTGAATCCGAGAGATATCGTGGTGGTTGACGGTGTTCGTACCGCCATGGCGAAAGCGAAAAACGGCGCCTTCCGCAACGTGCGTGCCGAAAACCTCTCCGCTGCCGTGATGCAGGCGCTGTTTACCCGAAACCCTAATCTGGATCCGTCGGAAGTAGACGACGTGATCTGGGGGTGCGTCAATCAGACACTAGAGCAGTCCATGAACATCGCTCGCAACGCGGCGATCATGACCGGTATTCCTCGTACGGTGCCTGCCCAAACGGTGAACCGCCTCTGCGGCTCTTCGATGACCGCACTGCATATTGCTGCTGCAAACATTAAGGCGGGCATGGGTGATTTTTACGTGATCGGCGGTGTTGAGCACATGGAGCACGTACCGATGGCTCACGGCGTCGACGTGAATCCGGCGGCGAGTAAATACGCGGCCAAAGCCGCCATGATGATGGGGCTCACGGCGGAACTGCTGGGTAAAATGCACGGTATTTCCCGCGAAGATCAGGACAAGTTCGGTGTCCGTTCGCATCAACGTGCACAAGCGGCGATGGAGAAGGGCTACTTCGATAATGAGATCATCGGCGTCGAAGGTCACGACCAGCGTGGCTTCAAAGTGCTAGTGAAAAACGATGAGGTGATTCGCGCCGATGCCAGCCTGGAATCCATGGCGAACCTGAAGCCGGTCTTCGATCCGCGTAACGGTACCGTGACGGCGGGCACTTCGTCAGCGCTTTCAGTGGGCGCTTCCGCCATGGCCGTGATGAGCTACGAGCGTGCCCAGGCGCTGGGGCTGGAGCCGATTGCCAAAGTGCTCTCGACCGGTGTCGCAGGCTGCGATGCATCTATTATGGGGTATGGTCCGGTACCCGCGTCCAAGAAAGCCTTGAAAGCGGCTGGCTTGTCTGCAGCGGATATTCAAACCGTCGAGCTGAACGAGGCATTTGCCGCGCAGGGGCTGCCGGTGTTGAAAGACCTCGGCTTCCTGGACGCCATGGACGAAAAAGTGAACCTGCATGGCGGTGCCATCGCCTTGGGTCACCCGTTAGGCTGCTCCGGGTCGCGCATTTGCACGACGCTGCTGAACGTCATGCAGCAGCGCGATACCACCCTGGGCCTAGCCACCATGTGTATTGGCATGGGGCAAGGGGTTGCCACGGTGTTCGAGCGTTTGAAGTAATACGCGCTCTTCCCCGTAATGAAAACGGCACCCTGAGCGGTGCCGTTTTTTGTTTCAAGACGTTAAAACAATCCGTTGTCCAACCCAGCAGCAAGGGTCATGCCCAGCTCTTCGGCTTGGCTGATAAACGCCTCTTGCCACTCGCCGCGAAAAATCAGAGGGTCCTGCACCCAGCGCCAGCGTAGTCCCGTAACGATACTTTCCACTGCCCGACGAGTACCCGTTCCATCATGCCCCGCGCGGATGTAGAGTGCGCAGGGCAGGCCCTGCTTCTCTTCCAGTACGCCGTAGTAGCTGCGGTCGAAAAAGTCCTTTAGCGCGCCGCTCATGGTGCCTAGGTTTTCGGTAGTGCCCAATACGATACCGTCACAATCGAGGATGTCCGTCGGTCCTGCGTCGAAAGGCGTTTTGACGATGCACGTCACTGACTCGATATCCTCATGTTCTGCACCTCGCTGTACGGCCTCGCTCAAGGCGCGGGTATTGATGGAGGGGGAGTGAGCGACGATTAATAAGCGTTTCATGAGGATGTCTTCAGGCAATTGGCGGTAAGTTCAAGAGGTGCCACACTGTAGGCACTTAATGACACAGCCTAGAGGCCTTAGGGCAAACCAATCAAACGCTTTCAAACCGCGTATGGGATAGGGTGTTCCGTGTTGAACGATCAAAAAGGGAATCGCGTCATGCGTCAGCAGGCCAAAATGATAGGGATCGCCAGTCTTTGTTCATTAACGCTGTTGTTGGCAGGGTGTGCGGGTCAACCAAGTGCCTCAGCCCGTAACGACAGCCGTTCAGCTCCTGCCGCGAGCAGTGAAGAGATAGTTCCTGCTGCAGCCGCATCGAACTATCAACCCGTCAGAATGGCACAGGCGGAAGATTGGGCACCCCCGCTGCAGGCGAGCCCGGAAGAGGACGCCGCTTACTATGTGAGCCGGTTATCCGACCGCCGTTTTGTCAGCCAGTATGGTGGGCCCGATAACCCAAGACCCTGGTATATCGCAGCCGAGCGTCTGGGCGAAATAGGTATGCCTGCCGTTCCGCTGCTGTTTGCCCGCCTCAATACCGAGGACCAGTACGAACTTATGCTGGTGCTCTACGCATTGCAGTTAGCCACACAAGACCCGCTCGTGACCTTCCAAACCGGCGGCGAAGCCGTTCAACTGCCGACGGTACTGGACCCAAGCGCCAATGGGGAAAATCGGCGCATTGCTCAGCAGTGGTGGGAGCGCTATGCGACACAGTTGGAGTTGCGCTAACACATTCGCTACATTGACCCTTGCCCCTTATTTCGCTGATTAGGAGAGCTCTATGGCATTTGCACTATCTAGCATGCAAGTCACCAGCACGGCCTTTGGTAACCATCAAGCGATTCCTGCCAAGCACACGGGTGAGGGCGACGATGTTTCCCCTGCGCTCGCTTGGCAAGGGGCTCCGGAAGGCGCCAAAGGGTTTGCGGTGATCTGCCACGACCCTGATGCCCCGCTGGTGAAAGAGGGCAGCTACGGGTTTGTGCACTGGGTGCTTTACAACCTGCCGGGGGATATCACCTCGCTGGATGAAAACACCACGCTAGGCACGTTGGGTATGGCTGATTTTGGTAAACCTGGCTACGGCGGGCCCATGCCCCCAGAAGGCCACGGCAGCCACCTTTACTATTTCTGGGTGCTGGCGCTGGATGAACAAACAATGCTGCCGGAAGGACTTACGTTGCCTGAACTATTGAGCGCCGTTGAGCCTCACTTGTTAGGCATGAACCGTCTCGTCGGCACCTACGAGCGCGCCTGATTTACCTCCCCAGGCTGGAGCATTCCGCTGAAGCCGTGTAGGCTCCGTCGCTTGCTAATGTTTGTGTGATTGTCTGCTGCGATGGAGCCTTTGATGAGTGATATGCCCAACTGTCCTGCTTGCGCCTCTGAGTTTACCTATGACGATGGCATTCAATACGTTTGCCCAGAGTGTGGTAATGAATGGTCTAAGGACGGCGAATCAAGCGAAGTGGAGGCGGGCTCAGGCATCCGTGACGCAAACGGCAATATGCTGGCTGATGGTGACACCGTCACTGTAATTAAAGATCTCAAAGTGAAAGGCAGCTCCTCCGTTGTGAAAGTGGGTACCAAAGTGAAGAATATTCGCTTAGTAGACGGTGACCATGATATCGACTGCAAAGTCGATGGGATTGGCCCCATGAAGCTGAAGTCCATCTTTGTCAAAAAAGCTTAGCATCGAGCTAAGATCATCCTAGTTCCCTCTCCAAGCCTGCGATGAATCTCGTGGGCTTTATTTTTCGAGCTGTCATAGCTTCTCTAAATGATAATGATTGGCTTTTTTGATGTTATCAGCCGCGAACGTGCTAAGAAGTCGCGCTATTTGATAAGGATTTTGCAGAAGGGCTTCACATCAAATTTATACAGGACTAAAATGGTACTCAATTAACGGGTAAGCCAACGGCTCATTCCTGCATGGCGTAGTGGTAAGTGAGCCGTTGTGGATTAGTCGTGGTGAACGATGACGGCAAACGGAGTGACTATGCTCAAGCTTTCTCGGCTGACAGATTATGCCGCTGTGGTGATGGCACAAATTGCCCGTCATCCCCAGGCGTCGCATGCGGCGGCTGACTTAGCAGAAGCGGTTCAATTGCCCCATCCCACGGTGAGCAAAACCCTTAAGATGCTGGTGAAAGCAGGGCTTTTGGAGTCGCAGCGCGGTGCCCAAGGCGGTTACCGCTTAGCGCGTCCCGCCTCGAAAATTACTGCCGCCGACATTATCAGTGCGATTGAAGGGCCGGTCGCCATGACCGAGTGCAGCCAAGCGGAAGGCGGCTGTGAACTGGTCGCCACTTGTGGCGTAGCAGATAACTGGCAGCGGGTATCGTTGGCTATGCGCACGCTGCTTGAAAGCGTGACGCTTGCTCACTTGGCGGACACCGCGCCCATCAAGCTACCCGTACAGTTACCGATTCAAAGTATCAGCCTATCGGCGGCATCGGCTTAAACCGTTAGGCAATTTAACCCTATTCACGGCGAGCTAACCTCGCCACCCAACTGCCCGGAGGGTATCACCATGGCAAGCGAAGAAATGGAACAGTTGGTTCGTCGCGAGTACAAAGATGGCTTTGTAACCGATATTGAAAGCGACACACTGCCACCTGGCCTGGATGAAAACACCATCGCCTTCATCTCCAAGAAGAAAGGCGAGCCGGAGTGGATGCTGGAGTGGCGCCTGGACGCTTACCGTCAGTGGTTGAAGATGGAAGAGCCGTCCTGGGCACACCTGAACTATCCGCCCATCGATTACCAAGAGATCTCCTATTTTAGTGCGCCCAAGCGCCCAGAAGATCGCCCCCAGAGCCTGGATGAAGTCGACCCCAAGCTGCTGGAAACCTACGAAAAACTGGGTATTCCGCTGCACGAGCGTGCCGCGCTCGCCGGTGTCGCGGTTGATGCGGTATTCGACTCCGTATCGGTTGCCACCACGTTCAAAAAAGAGCTGGCGGAAGCGGGAGTAATTTTCTGCTCCATTTCCGAGGCTATTCGCGATTACCCGGATCTCATTAAGCAGTACCTGGGTACCGTGGTGCCGGTAGCGGATAACTATTTCGCTGCGCTGAACTCTGCCGTGTTCACCGATGGCTCGTTCGTCTTCGTACCGGAAGGCGTCAAGTGCCCGATGGAGCTGTCGACTTACTTCCGCATCAACGCGGCTAACACCGGCCAGTTTGAGCGTACGCTGGTGATCTGTGAAGACCGCGCCCAGGTCTCTTACCTGGAAGGCTGCACCGCGCCCATGCGCGATGAGAACCAGCTGCACGCGGCGGTTGTCGAGCTGGTAGCGCTGGATGATGCCTACATCAAATACTCCACCGTTCAGAACTGGTACCCGGGTGACGAAGAGGGTAAGGGCGGTATTTACAACTTCGTGACCAAACGTGGCGACTGCCGCGGTGAGCGTTCACGCATCAGTTGGACACAGGTAGAAACCGGCTCTGCGATTACTTGGAAATACCCCTCTTGCGTGCTGCGCGGTAAAGACAGCATCGGTGAGTTCTACTCTGTTGCAGTAACGAACGGTCGCCAGCAAGCGGATACCGGCACCAAGATGATTCATATTGGTGAAGGTACACGCTCCTATATCGTTGCCAAAGGTATTTCAGCGGGTAAGAGCGACCAGTCTTACCGTGGCTTGGTCAAAATTGGGCCGCGTGCCAAGGGCGCGCGTAACTTTACCCAGTGCGATTCGCTGCTGATTGGCGACAAGTGTGGTGCCCACACGTTCCCCTATCAGGAAATTGGCAACAGCACCGCGACCATTGAGCACGAAGCCACCACCTCTAAAATCGGTGAAGATCAGCTCTTCTACTGCCAGAGCCGCGGTATCTCAGAAGAAGATGCGGTCAGCATGATTGTGAATGGCTTCTGTAAAGATGTTTTCCAAGAGTTGCCGATGGAGTTCGCGGTGGAAGCGGAAGCACTGCTCAATGTCACTCTGGAAGGCGCGGTGGGCTAACCGCTCCGGCACCCAACTTATTTTTAGGGCGTCGCACTCGCGACCCGCAAGTATTTAAAAGGCGATCACTATGTTGCAAGTTAACGATTTACACGTCACCGTCGAAGGCAAAGAGATTCTGAAAGGCCTGACGCTCACCATTAATGCCGGTGAAGTGCACGCCATCATGGGCCCCAACGGCGCGGGTAAATCCACGTTGTCAGCGGTTATTGCTGGTAAAGATGGCTACGAAGTGACCCAAGGCAGCATCACGTTTGAAGGCAAGGACGTGCTGGAAATGGAAATCGAAGAGCGCGCCCAAGCGGGCCTGCTGCTAGGTTTTCAATACCCGGTGGAAATCCCAGGGGTAAAAAACATTTACCTGCTGAAGTCTGCGCTTAACGCTCAGCGCGCTGCGCGTGGTGAAGGCGAAATGCCCGCGCCGGAATTCATGAAGCTGGTCAAAGAGAAGCTCGGCTTTATGAAAATGGATGCCAGCTTCCTGCAGCGTGCAGTGAACGAAGGCTTCTCCGGCGGCGAGAAAAAGCGTAACGAAATCCTGCAGATGTTGGTACTACAGCCGAAGCTGGCCATGCTGGATGAAATCGACTCTGGCCTCGATATCGACGCCATGAAAGTCGTCGCGGACGGTGTGAACAGCCTGCGTGCCGAAGAGCGCGCCATTCTGTTGGTCACCCACTACCAGCGCCTGCTGGACTACATTGTGCCGGACAAAGTCCACGTTCTGGTCGATGGCCGTATTGTCAAAACCGGCGATGCCGAGCTTGCCAAAGAGCTTGAGGCCAATGGTTACGAAGGCATTGAGGAGTCCGTGGCATGAGCGATACGCAAACGTTTTTGGACACGCTAGCCACGCGTAGCCAACAGCGCGCTGGAGAGCCTACCTGGATCGCCGCTCGCCGCCAGGCGGGCGCGGCTCGCTTCGAAGCAATGGGCTTCCCGACCCGCCGCGACGAAGAGTGGAAGTACACCGACGTGCGCGCCATCGCCCAGGGCAACTTTGCCTTGGCAGAGAACGCCGAGTTCTCTCAGGCCCAGGCGGCTGCCCTCACGCTGCCCCTGGATGCTTACCGGCTGACGTTCGTGGACGGTGTGTTTTCGGCAGCGCTATCGGACCTCGATGCGCTTCCCGACAGCGTGCAGGTGATGCCGCTCTCTAAGGCACTGGCCGAGAACCATGAAGCCGTGGGCGGCCCGCTGGGGCGTTTAACCGGGGTCGATTTCTCCACGTTCGCCGCTTTAAATACCGCCTTTATGGAAGAGGGCGCAGTGGTGCGCATCGCGCCGGGCACCGTCGTCGAAAAGCCCATTTTGCTGCAGTTCCTGTCTCGTGCGGGGACGCCGGTGATGAGCCATCCGCGCATTTTGGTCGAAGCCGCTGGGCGTAGCGAAGCTACCCTCATTGAGCACTACGTGGGTGAGGCGGATGCCGCCAACTTTACCAACGTCGTGGCAGAGCTAATGCTGGACCGTGGGGCAATTTTGAACCACTACAAGCTCCAGGAAGCACCCATTGGTGACCTGCACGTAGCGAGCATTCACGTCGAGCAGAACCGCGACAGCCGCTACACCTCGTACAACCTGAATTTGGGTGGCGCGCTGGTGCGCAACGACCTGGTCAGTGACTTGAACGGTCAGGGCGCTGAAACGAACTTCTACGGCCTGTTCTTTGGCCAGGGTCGCCAGCACGTGGATAACCACACTAAGGTGAACCACAACGCGCCACTGACGTTCTCGAACGAGAACTACAAAGGCATTCTGGATGATCGCGCTCACGGTGTCTTCAATGGCAAAGTGTACGTGAAGCGCGATAGTCAGAAGATTGAAGGCTTCCAGAGCAACCAGAACCTGCTGCTGTCAGATCGCGCGCAAATCGACGCAAAACCCGAGCTCGAAATCTACGCCGACGACGTGAAGTGCTCCCACGGCACCACCACCGGTCAGTTGGACGAGGATGCGATCTACGCACTGCGTACCCGGGGTATCGACGAAGCCACGGCACGTGGCCTGTTAACCCTCGCCTTCGCTGGTGAAGTACTTGAGCAAGTGGCGCTTGATGCTATTGCCGAGCGCGTTGAGCTGGCGGTAGCCGGTAAACTGCCTGAGCGTTTCAATCTCGCCGGACTGGTTGAAGCGGCGGCTGCGCTCAACGATTAATCAAGGAGTCATCAATGCCCCATAGCGTGATTGAGAAGCCTACCGAGCGCAGCGTTGCGGCCTATGACGTTGAAGCGCTACGCCGCGACTTCCCGATTTTGAATCGTGAGGTTCACGGCAAGCCGCTGGTGTATTTGGATAATGCCGCCACCAGCCAAACGCCGCAGCAGGTGATTGACGTGTTTAGCGATTACTACTCGCGCTACAACGCCAATATTCACCGCGGCTTGCATACGCTCGCCGATGAAGCGACGGCAGCCTTTGAAGCCACGCGTCATCGTGTTAAAGCGTTTCTCAATGCCGAAGATGCCCGCCAAATCATCTTCACGCGGGGCACCACTGAAGCGATCAATTTAGTGGCCCAAAGCTGGGGCCGCAGCCAGCTAAATGCCGGAGACGAAGTGCTGATCTCGATGTTGGAGCACCACTCCAACATCGTTCCCTGGCAACTGCTGGCGGCGGAGCGCGGCTTCACGATCAAGGTCATCCCAGTGGACGCGCACGGGGCGCTCGATATGCAGGCGTATCGTGAACTCTTGAGTGAGCGCACGAAACTGGTGGCGGTGAATCACGTCTCTAACGCACTGGGTACGATTAACCCCGTGAAAGAGATGGCAGCGCTGGCGCATCAGCATGGCGCGCTCATCTTGGTGGATGGCGCCCAAGCGACGCCGCATCAGCAGGTGGACGTTCAATCTATCGATGCGGATTTCTATGCGTTTTCAGGCCATAAAGTGTACGGCCCAACGGGTGTTGGCGTGCTATATGGCAAGCAGGCGTTGCTAGAGGTCATGCCGCCTTGGCAGGGTGGCGGTGAAATGATCAAAACCGTTTCCTTTGATGCAGGTACCACCTTTGCAGATATTCCGCATAAATTTGAAGCGGGTACTCCCGCCATTGCCGAAGTGATTGCGCTTGGCCGTGCGCTTGAGTGGATGGAGGGCGTTGGCGTTGAGGCGATTGGTGCGTGGGAAGCCGTGCTGCTCAACCATGCAACTCAGGCGGTGAGTGGCATTGAGGGCCTGCGGATATTAGGCACTGCGCCGCATAAAGCGGGCGTGCTCTCCTTCGTTGTTGAAGGTGCGCACTCGCAGGATATTGGTCTGCTGATTGACCAGCTGGGTGTAGCAATTCGTACCGGGCACCACTGCGCCCAGCCGCTGCTGCATCACTTTGGCGTTGAGGCGACCTGTCGTGCATCGTTTGCTGCGTACAATACCCTTGATGAAGTAGACACGTTTGTGGCAGCGCTCAACCGTGTGATTGGAATGGTACGCTAAGGACATCTATGGATATCGAGCAAATTGCGAGTCTTGAGCGCGGTCAAAAACTCCCGCTCCAGCGGGATGTAGAGGCTATCGCGATTCCGTTCGGCAAAACGGATACGCTGGCGGAAGACAGTATTGTCAGCGTAATGCAAGCCAAAGGTAGCTCGGTGAGTGTTGGTTTTGAGGGGCGCTTATACCTGATTGAAGGGCGTAACCTTGATGCGCTGGGGCTTGAGTCGCTGCCACGTCCGACACTGCCAGAAAGTGCTACTGATGAAGAGATTGAGCAGTTTGTCTGGGATCAGCTGCGCACCTGCTTTGACCCGGAAATTCCGGTGAATATTGTTGATCTAGGGCTGGTGTACGGCTGTCGGATCGAGCGCTTGATTAGTGGCGAGCGGATAGTCACTATCCGTATGACGCTGACCGCGCCTGGCTGCGGCATGGGCGATGTCATCGCTGCCGATGCGCGCAACAAGATTCTGGGAGCGCCGCAGATCAGCAAGGTGCATACCGAAATTGTCTTTAGCCCACCCTGGAGTCGTGACATGATGAGCGATGAAGCCAAGCTTGAGCTCGGCATGTTTTAACCCCTGCTGGGGAGCTGGATGCACAGCCTGTTATTACGTTGGATAAAGCGTTTTCTAATGTCGCTAGGAGCCTTGCTGCTACTGGCGACATTGCTATTTATAGCCGGTAATTTATGGGTGCTTGCAAGTACCGCACGCTATATCGACGGTCATTTAGAGCAGTGCCAACCCACAGACGTGGCGATTGTCTTTGGCACCTCCCACTGGACTCGTAGTGGGCTACGTAACCCGCATTTTCATGCCCGCATGCGAACGTCTGCACGCCTTATCGCTGACCAGCGTGTTCAGCATCTGCTCATCTCTGGCGATAATCGCACCCAAGCCTATAATGAGCCGCGTGCCATGTGGCGCGATCTGTATCGCCGAGGGGTGTCTGCAGAGCAACTGACAATGGATTTCGCTGGCTTCAGCACCTATGACACGATGGTGCGGGCGCGGGATGTGTTTCAGCTTAAAGAGGCGCTGCTGGTTACCCAGAGTTGGCACTTGCCTCGGGCTATTTTTATCGGGCGTGCGCTGGGGATGGAAGTGACGGGCTGTATTGCTGAGGAGCAGTCAGCGGCAGATGAGTGGCGGTTAAAAATGCGTGAATGGGTAGCGCGAATTGCTACTCTGGGAGATCTCTACTTATGGCAGAGGGAGCCCTACTTTCTCGGCCCCGCTGAGCCTATCGAGCTTCATCGCCAGGAGGGTGGCGATAAAAGTAGAGAAGAGAGTAGCGAAAACACGCCTGAGGCGACCGTCAATATCAACGCCGCTCTATTTTTTCAGCAGTCACTGCAGGCATATACAGTCCCTGAGCATTAAAGCCGAGTTAACGCCGCAAAGTTAGCGGCGAGTATTACGTTTTTGCAGGTTGTATAGCTCGCGAATCAGCTTACGGCATCCCCGCATGCACTCATCCACTACCGGTTCGATCGGGTCGGGTAGGGGGTGGGTAAACAAGGTTGAGAGGGCCTGCATCAGTACACGCTCTTGTTCTAACAGCTCATTGATCAAGACTTGGCTATCGCTGCCAACGAAGCTCTTTAAACGGCTCCAGAGCCATAAGAAGTCATCACGCTCAACGTCAGCATCCCGAGGCAGCATTTTTAAGTGCGCGCGGGCAAGTTCCTGCAGCTTACGCATCTGCTTGAGTCGCTCAGTATAGTGCGGCTTCAGTGCATCGCGCAGCGAGGGGCGCAGGCGTTCGATATTATCCTGGAAATAATCAATGCTATCGGCCAGCGCTTCCAGCACGCTGTCCATCGCCACTTGGCGATTGTCGAGAAACATGAGCGTCTACCTCCTTCGGTGACGCAGATTGTGGGGGGGGCGGCGTTGATTTGCCACCCCTAATAGGGATTATTTTTGCAATTGACCGTTAGCCTTTAGGCTTGGGTGGTGCTTTGCGAGCAGGCACTGCATTCTTTTCGATATGCTCGATGATCATGCCGGCAATATCTTTACCGGTAGCGCTCTCGATGCCCTGCAAACCTGGTGAAGAGTTGACCTCCATAATCACCGGGCCGTGGTTCGAGCGAAGCAAATCCACGCCCGCGACGCGCAGTCCCATCGCCTTGGCTGCACGAATCGCGGTGGAACGCTCTTCCGGGGTGATGCGGATCACACTAGCAGTGCCGCCACGGTGAAGATTGGAGCGGAACTCGCCGTCGGCGGCCTGACGTTTCATGGATGCCACGACCTTATCGCCAATCACGAAGCAGCGGATATCCGCACCGCGCGCTTCTTTGATGTATTCCTGAACCATGATGTTGGCTTTCATGCCCATAAAGGCCTGAATGACGGATTCAGCGGCCTGGTTGGTTTCAGCCAATACCACACCAATACCCTGGGTGCCTTCCAGCAGTTTAATCACCAGGGGCGCGCCTTTCACCATGGTGATTAGGTCGGGAATATCATCTGGTGAGTGGGCGAAGCCGGTAATCGGCAGGCCTAATCCCTTACGCGACAGCAGCTGCAGCGAGCGCAGCTTATCCCGGGAGCGGGTAATCGCGACCGAATCGTTAATCACGTAGGTGCCCATCATTTCAAACTGGCGCAGTACCGCACAGCCGTAGAAAGTCACCGAGGCGCCAATACGCGGAATTACCGCATCAAACGGCTCAATCTCTGCGCCTTTATAGTGAATAGAGGGGTGGTGCGAGGCGATGCTCATGTAGCAGCGCAGGGTATCGACCACTCGGGCGGTATGGCCGCGCTGTTCGGCGGCTTCCACCAGTCGGCGCGTAGAGTAAAGGTTTCGGTTACGGGAAAGCAGGGCAATATGCATGCAGGGCTCCGGGCCAAAAAGGGTCGTCGTTTAAATGTGTTTAAGGCTCGCCGTGCAAAAATGCAGCGCCGGGGGCCACCAGTAGGCGGCGCATAGCGCGCCTGCCAAGCAGCATCGCGTGGCGCATATTGCTACGGTCGGTCAAAGTAAGTTCAACCGGAAAGTTCAGTTCGCCCAGTTGCATTGGGGTACGGATAACATAGCGCCACTCGCTATGGCCGTTCGAGCTGGTGACGCGGCGACGGTCGTGTAAATGCAGGCGATAGCGGTGGGCAGGTGTCTCTGGCCCACCGCTATGGGTAATAAAGCTTACCCATAACTGTCCATCAGCATCTTCATGGGTTTCAATGTCTTCGGCGTGCAACGCCGATGTCCGTGCGCCTGTATCGGCTTTGCAGCAAAGGTGAAGCCCTAGCTCAGGTAACGTCACCATTTCACGGCGGCCGATGACCGCTTTGGCCTGATAGGGTAATTCCTTCACAGCGCACTCCTGACGATATAAGAGAAACAAGACATAGTGATGACGATTCCTGCTAGCCTTTTTGGTTAGGCTGCATGGCCGACAAACGCGATTGGATAGCCGAGCCTGCTGGGGCGTCGCGCAAGGTCAGCATGACGGGCAGACGCAGCCGAGGAATTAAAGCGATATCGCGCACAACGGCCGCAAAGTGGCTGCGCTCATCCTCTGCTAAACGTTGTAAGAATAATGGTAAACGCTCGGCATCTTCCAGTAATGGCCAACCGCGCCCGGCGATGGCGGCCATCAGGTCGGGGCCGCAGGCCGCGCTATCGTTTAGTAGGTTGGTATACCAGTCGCCTGCAAAAGCCGGCGCTGAGCTACCCACGCTACGTACGCAGGCGCAGAGCGTTTCTAAATCGCCGCTGCTGGCCGCCTGCTCGCCTCGTGTCCGCAACGCATCAATGAGCGCTTCAGACAGTGGCTGATGCTCAAGGCAGTAGCAGAGCGAATGAATAACGCTCACCGGCAGTTGAGGAATACGTAGCGCTAGGGCATCTGCCGTTGGTGTATCCAAACGTACTACATAATCGGCGATGCCTTGTAGTCCCAGGGCTTGCCAATCAATCGTCTGTTGGCCACTTAAATAGGCTTCTACAGGCTCTAGGTGCTGGCTGGCAGGTAGGGCGCTGGCATAGGTGGCCCGGGCATTGAGCATGGCCTGAAAGGTGATATCAGGCGTAAAGGCCAGCGGATTATCCTTCATTAAATGGTCCACGTCTGCTGATTCTGCAGCGTCGAGCACAGTCGGGTCAGAAGCAGCGGCATTGCGACCCAGGGTTTCCAATAGGCGGTTAATAAAGCCATCGCGCTGTGCGGGCGATAGCATGCCTTGCTCATCCAGTGGCAGCGCTAAAAACCAGATAGCAGGCTCTTCCATTGCCCCTAGGCGAAAGACGATCCCCAGGCGTGCTTGCCCTTGCCACGGTTCAGGCCAGGCCTGTTCGGCATTTTCAAACGCGCGCAGGGTTTCCCTGGAGCAGGCAGTCACTCTGCGCCCCATATGGTAAAGCGACACCTCAGCGCCACTGCGTGTAAAAAATTCATCAAGGGTGTTAATTGGCTGCATGACATCCTTCCGCATTTCAAGCCTGCACTCTACCTTGCTGTTCTGCCACTGTCAGCCGCAACCGCTGATTTATCCATGCTTTATCATCTAAGTGGTTAAAAAATGAGCAACTTTGCGTAAGCCGCGTGAGACTAGCGGTGGCGACACCTTTCCATAGTTTATCCACAGCCTCTTGCAGGTTTTCTGTGAATCGGTGAATAACTCCATTGAGCACGCCTTTGAGTGGCAACTTACCCACAGAGTTGGGATAATGAACGCTAAATATGACCAACCCATAAGGTGCTTATGAGCGTCCATCAACAGCTTCAAACCGCACTTCTTGAGCTTGAAGCCGCCATGAAGGTCGCCAACCTTTGGCGCACCCCCATACCGGATGCGGCGGCGTTTACCAGCCAACAACCCTTTTGTATCGATACCATGTCGCTGCCCCAGTGGGTGCGCTATGTATTTATCGCCCGCTTAAAGGCGTTGATTGATGCCAAAGCGGCTATGCCTGCCAAGTGTGACGTCGCCCCCGCCGTTGCGGCCTACCTAATGCAGGAGAAAGCCCGCGCCAGTGATCAACTGCTGGTGGTTAAGGCGGTCGAGCGCGTTGACCAGATCGTCACGGAAAATTAACCACTCGTCGTAAGGCAAGCCACATAGCAGTGCCGAAGTTAATATTACTTAGAATAAAATGCCCAGAGCGTGAACCCTGGGCATTTTATTACATATTGGCGAAGCTAGAGGCTAGAGGCTAGAAGCGGTAGCTTAAACCTGCCATGACCACCATGGGGTCAATCTCGACGGTACCCGCACCTGCGCCATTAATAGAGGCGTCGGTGTCGATGTCTAAGTACCAGGCAGCGGCGTTGAGTGCCCAGTGGTCATCAATGAGCAGATCAACACCCACTTGAGCGGCCGCGCCCCATGAGTCGTCTAGCTCAAGCTCGCCAATGGCGAGGCTCTCATCGGAGAAACGCGTGTAGTTAATGCCCGCGCCCACGTAGGGCTGTACCCGAGAGTCGGTGCCACCCAGCGGGTAGTACTGCAGCGTTAGGGTAGGCGGAAGGTGCTTTGTTGACGCCAGGTTATCACCATTTAATTCAATGTCGTGCTCGAAGGGCAGGGCGGCTAGCAGCTCAACGCCCATTTTGTCGTGGAAACGGTAGCCCAGGGTAAAAGCGAAGTCGGTTTTATCCTGTACGTCGACCGCGAAGGCACCGCCTGCTAGCGAGCCGTTGTCGCTTTTCGGTGCAACCTTGGCGACGCCAACGCGAGTGAAGAAGTCGCCAGCGCCGTAGGCAACGGCTTGGCTGCTAACTGCCAAAGTGGCAGCGGCAAGCCCGGTAGCTAGTAGGGTAGGCAGAGATAGATAGCGCATAGCGTCGCTCCTGACCGATAACATGGTGGGTGAGTGGTTTAAAGTTGTCGTAAACCATATAGCCAGTGTATCGAGCCAACGAGGGAGCGTTATTGACCTAGGGCAAAGAGCTGTGAACTGATAGGTTCAGCGCCTAGCAAGGTAAATATCTGAAGGGGGAAGGGGCTAAAGAAGGGGCTAAAAAAGAGGAGGCTTAACGGGTTAGCTTCAACCCGTTAAGCCTTAGGCTAATTAAGCGACGTTACACTCGTTTAGCGTTCAATATGCTGATACTCGCCAGCATCGGCGGTTATGCTGCTTACTGCCAGGATGGCAATGAAAGAAGCGATAAAGCCTGGGATGATCTCGTAAACGCCAGGGCCACCCATGAAGGAGCCGTTCCAGCCCAGCGCAATCCAGATCATAACCGTGGCAGCACCCACCACCATACCGGCGATAGCACCTGCGCCGTTTGTACGCGACCACATCAGCGACAGAATAATCAGCGGGCCAAAGGCGGCACCAAAACCTGCCCAAGCGTTACTCACCAGCCCCAGCACTTGCGAGTTCGGGTCAGAGGCAATCACGGCTGCGATCAGACCCACTAGCACAACACTGACACGACCTACGGCCACACACTCTTTGTCTGTAGCTTCTTTACGCAGGAACAGGCGATAGAAGTCCTCGGTCAGTGATGAAGATGACACCAGCAGCTGGCTAGAAATAGTACTCATCACAGCAGCAAGCAGGGCCGCGTAGAGGAAGCCGGTGATCAGCGGATGGAACAGCAACTCAGCCAGGATGATAAAGATCGTTTCCGGGTCTTGGACTTCCATCCCATTGCGAACCGCATAGGCGCGACCAAAGATGCCGAGAGAGACCGCACCGATCAGGGAAATAGCCATCCAGCTCATGCCGATGTTGCGGGCAATCGGAACATCTTTCAGCGTACGGATAGCCATAAAGCGCACGATAATATGCGGCTGACCAAAATAGCCCAGGCCCCAGGTAACGGCAGAGAGCCACCCAATGAACGTCAACCCTTCAGTCCACGACAGCAGCGTGGGATCAACTTCATTGAGGGTCTGTGAGGCTTGAGTAAAGCCACCACCGCCTTCGCCAAACAGTACTACTGCTGGCATGATGACCAAAGCCAGCATCATGATGCAGCCTTGCACAAAGTCCGTCATGCTCACGGCCAAAAAGCCGCCAACCACGGTGTAGGCCAGCACCACGCCCAGCGTGATTACCACACCCACCGCGTAGTCGCTCATACCACCGATGTTGATAACGCCAGCAAAGGCGCTCTCAAACAGTTTGCCGCCTGCGACCAAGCCAGAAGCAGTGTAAACGGCGAAGAAAATCACGATGACGATAGCGGACACCGTTCTCAGCGACAGCGCCCGAGTGGGGAAGCGGTTGGCTAGGAAGGCTGGAATGGTAATCGCGTTACCATAGTGAACTGTCTGTTCACGAAGGCGCGGCGCGACCAGAATCCAGTTAAAGAGTGCGCCCACAAATAGGCCAATCCCGATCCAGGCCGAACCCAAGCCAGAGACGAACATCGCCCCTGGTAAACCCAGTAGCAGCCAGCCGCTCATATCCGACGCGCCAGCCGACAGGGCGGCTACTTTAGGGCTGAGGGTACGGCCACCCAGCATGTAATCCTCAGACGTAGATGTCGATTTGCGCATAGCATAAACGCCGATGGCAATCATGAGCGCAAAGTAGGCAAAAAGGCTGACCCAAACGCCAATATCCATAAAATATCTCCAATTCATCAGGACGGAGCTAGCTCCGACAGGTGCCTGCGCCGACCAAGTAACGTTGGCCGCCGCGCAGTCTTGTTGTTGTTAACCCCTTTTCGTATTCAAGTCGCTGACCCTAGCGAGTAACCGCTAGGGATGTCATTAGAGGGGGTATGGCTACGTTTATGTGCAATGTTCCCTATACCCAGCACACGGCCTTGAGGGGCCGCGAATGTGAAGGCAATCGCTCTATTGTTGTCAACCATGAGACGGTTCCTTTTCAGGAGTTCAGGTTAGTAGTGTTGATGAGCCGTTACTCATCCCCTAGCGCCAGAAGCGACGCGTTGCCACCCAGGGCGGCGGTGTTATTAGTAATCGTTTTTTCGGTCACAAAGCGCTGCAAATAGTGCGGTCCGCCTGCTTTAGGGCCAGTACCTGACAACCCTTGGCCACCAAACGGCTGAACACCAACAACAGCACCGATGATATTACGGTTGATGTACACATTGCCTACCCGAATTTTCTGCGCTATTTCAGCGGCAAAGGATTCGTTACGGCTATGCACCCCAAATGTCAGGCCATAACCCCGGCCATTAATATCGTTGATCACCTTATCAAGCTCGCGGGCTTTGTAGCGCACAATGTGCAGCACCGGGCCAAACTGCTCGCGAGAAAGGGCATCAATGCTGTCGATGGTAAACGCCACCGGCGGTACAAAGGTGCCGTGCTGGGTGTGCTCGGCAGACATCGGTGTTTCGGCGACTAAGCGGTTCTCGCCTTTGAGCTTCTCGATGTGCTCCATCAAGCCTTTACGGGCGTCTTCATCAATGACCGGGCCGACATCGGTACCCAGGTCACGAGGGTCGCCAATGCGCAGTTCGCTCATCGCCCCCTTGAGGATTTCGATAACGCGGTCAGCAACGTCTTCCTGAAGGTAGAGCACCCGTAGGGCAGAGCAGCGCTGGCCAGCACTCTGGAAGGCAGACTGAATGACATCCACTACGACCTGCTCAGGCAGGGCGGTAGAGTCAACGATCATCGCGTTCATGCCGCCGGTTTCAGCGATCAGCGTGGGTAGCGGTGCATTGTCACGGGCGGCGAGAGCACGGTTAATAATTTGCGCTGTGTCGGTACCGCCGGTAAACACTACGCCGGTAATGCGCGGGTCAGAGGTCAGCACACTGCCCACGGTCGGGCCGTCACCCGGCAGCAGCTGCACCACATCACGGGGCATACCGGCTTCGTATAGCAGCTCGATAACGCGGTGGGCAACGATCGAGGTTTGCTCGGCGGGTTTTGCCAGCACCGTGTTGCCTGCAACGGCGGCGGCAACGATTTGACCGCAGAAGATGGCTACCGGGAAGTTCCAAGGGCTAATGGCGGCAAAAACACCTTTACCACCCATCATCAAGCGGTTGGATTCACCGGTCGGGCCAGGCAGTTCGATGGGTTCGCCAAACGACTCTTCAGCGCGCATGGCGTAGTAACGGCAGAAATCAACCGCTTCTTTGATTTCATCGACGCCGTCAGTGAGCAGCTTGCCGCCTTCACGGGAGCAGAGTGTCATCAGCTCCGCCATGTGCTCTTCCATCAGGTCGCCCAGCCGACGCACAATCGCTGCGCGCTCGGCTACGGGAGTCGTGTCCCAGCGCGGGAAGGCTTCCCAGGCAGCGTCGAGGGCTTTCGCTGCCTGCTCTTTGCTGGTCCACTGCACGCTGCCGACGGTTTGGCGGCGGTCGAAAGGCGAAGTGACGCTATGGGTATTGGTGCTATCGTCGGCCACATCAAACGCTAGCAGCGGCTTGGTGGGGTACTGCTTATCCATGAACGTCGCCATTTTCTCCATCAGCGGGTAGTAGTGGCTACGGATGTTTAAGTTGACCCCACGGGAGTTGCGGCGCTTCGGCCCGTAGATGTCTTTTGGCAGCGGGATGCGCTTGTTGTAGAAGGTTTTTTGCTGGCGCAGTGTTTCGATAGGGTGCTGGCACAGCGACTCCACCGGCACGTCCGGGTCGACAATCTGGTGAACGAACGACGAGTTGGCACCGTTTTCCAGCAGGCGACGTACCAAGTAGGGCAGTAGGTCTTTATGGGCACCGACCGGCGCGTAAATACGGCAGTAAGTGCCTTTGGGAGCGCGCTCAAGGGCTGCATCGTAAAGGGCTTCGCCCATGCCGTGCAGGCGCTGGAATTCAAACGGCCGGCTGTCGTGGTTCGCCAGCTCCAGAATGGTGGTCACGGTGTGAGCGTTGTGCGTCGCAAACTGAGGGAAGATGCGGCCACGGGTGTCGTCAGACAGTAGGAACTGCGCGCAGGCCAAGTAGGCTACATCGGTACACGCCTTGCGGGTATAGACCGGGTAGCCATCGATACCAAGCTGCTGAGACTCTTTGATTTCGCTATCCCAATAAGCACCTTTTACTAGGCGTAGCGGGATTTCATCGCCTTGTTCATCCGCCAAGCGGTTGATGTAGTGCAGCACTGGCAGAGCACGCTTGGAGTATGCCTGAACCACTAGGCCAAAGTGGCCCCAGCCTTTGACGGCGTCGCTCTGGTAAATCGCGCGGAAGACTTCCAGAGAAAGCTCCAGGCGGTCGACTTCTTCAGCGTCAATAGTCACAGCCACATCCAGCTCACGCGCTTTGGTGACCAGTTGAATGACGGTATCTACCAGCTCGGTCAGTACCTGTTCGCGGCGGCCAAACTCATAGCGGGGGTGCAGGGCAGAGAGTTTGATGGAGACCGATGGTGCCGGGGTTTTGTCGCCCAGAGATTTGCACGCTTTGCCCACTTGCTCAATGGCACGGGCGTAGTCGTCAAAGTAGCGTTTGGCATCGTCGCGGGTGCGCGCGGCTTCACCCAGCATATCGTAAGAGTAGGTGTAGCCTTTATTGAATAGCGGCTTAGAGCGTTTCAGGGCTTCGTTAATATCGCGGCCAAGCACGAACTGCTTGCCCATGATTTTCATCGCTTCCATCATCGCCCGTCGAATCACCGGCTCGCCCATACGATTAACCATACGGTTAATAAAGTGGGCGGGCTGGCCCTCTTTCGGATGGTCCAGCTTCAGCACGCGGCCGGTCATCAGCAGGCCCCAGGTCGAGGCGTTGACCATCCACGACTCGCTTTTGCCTACATGGGACTGCCAATCCGCTGGGCCCAGCTTGTCTTCGATCAGCGCATCTGCGGTGGCTTTATCGGGAATACGCAGCATCGCTTCCGCCAGGCACATCAGCATCAGGCCTTCATGGGTATCCAGGCTGTACTGCTGCAGCAGCTCGTCGATAGTATCAACGGCGGTATCCATGTTGCGTACGTCGCGCACCAGCGCTGCCGTGTTGGCCTCAATGCGCGAAAAATCGTCTTGGTCGGCGTTGAGCAGTTTAATCAGCTCGCTGACGTAGGCATCTTCATCGACGATATAGTGTTCGCTGACACGCTGCATTAGCGTATCAAGATCGGTTTGCCAGGTGGCAGGGTCACGCATTTTTTTAGCATTGAGCATTGAGGCCCCCGTAAGACAGGTCTGAAACGAACAGCTTGAGCGAATAGCTGTGTCAGCTAGCGTTCAAAAAGTGGTGGCAGGGCAGATGCCCAGACTGACGTTCGAATGTAGAGCTAGCCGTCGTTAGGTGTATGTCGTTTTCGTGGCAAAACGTGTCAATTTCACGGCAAGCTGTGCCTATTTACGACTTTAGTTGAGTTGGGTGCGGCTCGCTAGCGGCAAACAACGCGACTTTTTTACTACATCCACCAACGTAATATCAGCGAGACGAGAGCGCGCCTGCCCCTGCGGGGGTGGCTGAGGATGATAACGCCGTTGAATGAGCCGTTGAACGATTGTTGGTATCTAAGGAGGGGCTGGCAAAGCCTTGGCGTAGCTGGCGCGGCGAGGCTCCGTAGCTGCGGCGAAACGCATGGGACAGCGCGCTCTGGTTGGCAAACCCTGTTTGTATGGCGATATCGGTAAGTGGCAAACGACTTTGCATGACCAACTGGCGCGCCGCGTGAAGCCGCTGCCGTCGTACATACTGCCAGGGGGAGAGGCCGGTTTGGGCGCGAAAACGCTCAGAAAAATGTGCTTCGCTCAGGCAGGCGAGCTTGGCCAGGTCGGCCACCCGCAGCTCATCGGCTAAGTGACGGCGGATAAACCGGTCAATCTGGTTAAGGTCAATGCGTCGCTGGGCAGCGCTCCCTGAGGCACCTAGGCGGGCTTTTAGCGAGCCTAACAGCGTGGCCGCTAGGCGGTCTTGCTGAAACGAGGTGGCAGAGTTGTCTAATCCTCGGGCCAGTTCGCTCTCGACAAAGGTAAGATAGTGGCGCAGCGGGCTGTCTAAGGCAAAAAAGCGCGGCACATCAAATAGCGCCACCAATTCACGGTGCTCACCCGTCAAAGCGGGAGCATCTTCTGGTAAATCTAGAATCAACTGACGATTATGGCCGTTGCCAGAATAGTAGTGCTCGTGGTTAGCAGGCACGATGCAGCCGGAAAAAGCGTTTACACGGCCGCCCAACCCCTCGATTTCAAATTCAGAAGAGCCACATAGCGTGATCACTATCTGATGGAAGTCATGGGAGTGATGCTTCGTCGCCGTTTCCAGGGGTATTTGACGAATGGTACTCGGCATACGGTTCTCCTCGTCGCTGCTGCTCTGTTAGCGCTGACGAAGCGCTGTATGTGCCGCTAAATGATCACGTAATGCTTTTAGCTCCGCGTAACCCTCCTGGTTGAGGAGCGGCTTGCCCTGAGCAATCTGCCAGCGTCGCCCGTGTGTATCCATTAGGTGTGAGGCACGGCGGCGAACGTTGTCTAAATACTCATCATGGCGGATAGGGTAGCCAATCAGAGCATTCCACTCGGTCTCGCTGACCTTGCTCTCCAGCGCCTTATCAAACAGCGCGATCAGATCCTTGGGCTCGGTGCGGTAGCGAGGCGTTCCTGCGTTCATCAGCACCAGCAACACAGCCCCCATTACCAGTAAACAAACGCCAAACACCAGTAAGTAAAGTGCCATGCATAGCTCCTGGCCACATCAGGATAGACGCCAGCTTATGCGCCCAGTTGAGAATAGCCACCTAGTATACGCCTGCGCCTGCTGAGACGAAAATTTTAACCTTTTGCGAACTTTTTCTCTGCAGGGTGTCTGAGTATGTACAGACAACATCGCGATAGCAGTCGCTAATAGTGTTGTTCTGGCTATTGTTTTCGATCCCTTGCTTCCGCTGCTTGTTTCAAGCAGCGGTTTTTTTTGTAGGTACCTTTATTAGCATCATGCCGCAGGTGTTCAAGCGTCTAATGGCGGCGAATCATTAGTAAGGCCATCAAAATGTCCCGACGCGTGACGATGCCCACTAAGCGATGCTGTTCGACGACCGGATAAATTTTCGGTTTCGCGCCCAGCATTTCCTGCGCTAAATCGGTCACGCTTTTATTGGGGGAGGTAGTGAGCACGTCCTGACGCATTAACTCTCGGACCAACGGCGCTTCGTGGTCATGGTAAATGCTGTCGAGCACGTGCCCCAGAACATCCTGCTCAGAGATAAAGCCGATTAAGCGGTCAGCCGTATCCACCACCGGGGCGCCCGGCAAACGGTGCAGGGCAAGCCCTTGGGCAAGGGTAGTGATAGACGTTTCTCTAGAGACGCGGTAGCAGTCGCGGGACATAATATCGCGTACGGTATCCGGGATTTTTTTATTCATTGGAGCACTCCTTAACGTGATCGACAGGCCACTGCCGATTCTCTTACTGTAGGTGATTTAACTCACCCTGTGCTGACCCCATACTGTCTCTATTCAACGCTTTGCCAATTTTTCAAGCCCGCTTCAAATGCTGTGAGGAGTCGTTATGGATGCTCGTGAATATCTGAACCGTAAAGGCGTTGGCCTAGATCGAGACCCTGACAGGCCCAATACGCTGGAAGAGAAAGCCTGGGAGCGTGCCCGTGGCGCAGGCAGTCATCGGCCCAACTCGGGGACACCCTACGACTGGGAAGATTGGGAGCGCTACCACGACGACTTGGCAGAGGGCGCAGACACCCTAGAGCAAAAAATAGATAAAGAGGCGCACCGTAAAGCGCTTGCCCATGAAAAGGAGCAGGCCGAGAAAGCACAAGCGGCCGTTGGGCACTTTACCCCCTCAGCGAAGCCTATAGCCCCTGAAGAAAAAACTTCACCAGAACCACCCGCCACACCCGCGAAAGAACCTGCCAACTTACAGCTAGCTTATCGCGCCCTGGCCGTGCTGCTACCGCCCTTAGCCGTTGGTTTAACCGAAGGCGGGGCCCAGCGTGTGTTAATCAGTGTCGTGCTGACGCTAATAGGTTGGTTACCCGGTGTTGTCTATGCACTTGTTTGGCTGAATAAACGGTAAAAACCGCCTTACGCTTTTGGCCCATTGGCAGGGGATTCTAAAGGCGTATAATCCCCGTCAACTTTCTTCTTGTTTGAGGTTTACTGATGGGCTATTTGGTTGGCGTAACGGCGCTCTGGGCGTTTTCGTTCTCTTTAATTGGTGTGTATTTGGCGGGTCAGGTTGATAGCTACTTTGCCGTGCTGGTCCGCGTGACCCTAGCAATGCTGGTGTTCCTACCTTTTCTGCGCCCAAGCCTGCTGCGCGGTAAGCAGCGCTTGGCATTGATGGCGCTGGGCGCGATCCAGTTAGGCATTATGTACACCTTCTTTTATCACTCCTTCTTGCTACTCTCCGTGCCGGAGGTGCTGCTGTTTACCATCTTTACGCCGGTGTATATCGCGTTGTTGGATGACCTGATGTTCAAACGCTTTACGCCGATCTATTTGGTAACAGCTATTTTGGCAGTACTAGGCGCCGGGGTGATTCGTTACGACGGCATCGACAGCGGCTTCTGGCTCGGCTTTTTGGTCGTGCAGGGCGCTAACCTATGTTTCGCCATCGGCCAAGTCGGTTACCGCCGCCTAGCGGCAGACCTGCCGCCCACTCTTGCTTGGCATAACGTGTTTGGCTGGTTCTTTATCGGGGCTATTCTGGTAGCGCTACCTGCCTTCTTGCTGTTTGGTAATAGCACCGCGCTGCCATCCACCACTCTGCAGTGGGGCGTATTGGCGTGGTTGGGGCTGGTGGCATCGGGCGTTGGCTATTTTGCCTGGAACCAAGGGGCAACCAAGGTGGATGCGGGCACCCTGGCGATTATGAACAATGCGCTGGTGCCGGCTGGTTTGGTCGTTAACCTGGTGATTTGGAACCGCGATGCTGATGTGGGCAAGCTGCTTTTGGGGGCGGCGATTATGGGCGCTTCGCTGTGGCTAAACCACTGGTGGCTGCAGCGCCGCAAGGTGGCGGCTGCTTAAACTAAACCGCTGATTTTTCCCGGTGCGCAAGGCTTACCTCTGGCGCACCGGGTGATTTGCTCGATACTGCCTTCCTCTCCATAATGTGGGCTGATGCTAGCGAGAGTCGCCCATGTCTAATACCACATCGTCAGGTTCCAACCCCGGTAGCCTTAGTCACCCAGTGAAGCCGTTCAAGACGATTGGCTTGATTGGCCGCTTAGGCAGCGACAAAGTTGTCGACTCGCTTCAACGCTTGGTCCGTTACTTAACGGAACATGACTATAAGGTACTCATCGAAGACCGCACCGCCACGGCGCTGCCCCAACACGGCTTACCTGAAGCTAGCCGCCGCATGTTGGGTGAACTGTGCGATTTAGTGATTGTGGTGGGTGGCGATGGCAGCTTGTTAGGCGCTGCACGCACCCTGTGCCGCAGCGGTACGCTGATTCTAGGCGTCAATCGCGGGCGGCTGGGCTTCTTAACCGATATTTCTCCCGATGAGTTAGAGACCCGGGTAGGCGAAGTGCTGGCGGGGGAGTTTGAGGTTGAAGAGCGCTTCTTGCTGGATGCCGTGCTCTACCGCAATGGGGTCGCCGTAGGAAATGGCGACGCGCTTAACGAAGTTGTGGTGCACCCCGGTAAAGCGGTCCGCATGATTGAGTTTGAACTGTTTATCGATGGGCAGTTTGTCTACAGCCAGCGCAGCGATGGGCTGATTGTCGCCACTCCAACCGGCTCTACCGCCTATGCGCTTTCCGGTGGTGGGCCGATTATGCACCCGAAGTTGGATGTGGTGACGCTGGTGCCGATGTTCCCGCACACGCTCTCCAGTCGGCCGATTGTGATTGATGCGGCCAGCGAAATACGCATTCATATTGGCGAAACCAATCAGACCTACCCCCATATTAGCTGCGACGGGCAAACCCGCGCGGTGGCCAAGCCTGACGATGTCTTGGTTATCACCCGTAAGTCGGAGCGCGTTCAATTAGTGCATCCCATTGGGCACAACTTCTATGACGTGCTGCGCAGTAAACTCGGCTGGAGCCACCGGCTAGGGGATTAATATGGAGGGTTACGACTTAATTGGTGATATCCACGGCTGCGGTGCCACGCTAGCGGCACTGCTGGAAAAGCTTGGCTACCACCAGCACGGCGGTGTTTATCGCCACCCGCGGCGCAAAGTGATTTTTTTAGGCGACCTGATTGATCGTGGGCCACGTATTCGCTTGGCGGTGACCATTGCACGGCGCATGGTAGAGGCGGGCGAAGCGCATATTGTGATGGGCAATCACGAGTATAACGCGTTGGCCTATACCCATCCCGCGCCCTCTGGCAGCCACAAGCGCTGGCTGCGCGAACATACCCCGCGCCACAACCGCATTATTCAAGACACTCTTGATCAGTATCGCCACCATACCAACGAGTGGGAGGACACGCTGGCCTGGTTCAAAACCATTCCGCTGTTTCTAGAGCTAGACGGTATTCGCGTGGTACACGCGTGTTGGGATGATGCGCTGATCAGCGAGCTCAAGCAGCGCTTACCGACTGCCCGAATGGATGATCAGTTTCTGGTAGAGTCCAACGACCCAGGCTCCCAGGCGTATCGAATCCTTGATCGTCTTACCCGTGGCCCCCATATACGGTTACCAAAAGGTGTCGCGATTCACTCGGGGGACGGTTTTACCCGACAAAGCTTTCGCGCCCACTTTTGGGCAGCTAACCCGCAGCAGTGGGGAGATGTGGTATTTCAGCCAGATAACCTGCCCGGCGATTTGGAAGCGCGACCACTCACCGACAGTGAGCGAGAGCGGCTAAGTTATTACGGCCCAGAGCAGCCGCCGCTATTTATTGGCCACTACTGGTGCGAAGGAATTCCCGCCCTGCCTGCCGCAAATATCGCCTGCTTGGATTACAGCGCCGTAAAGTTTGGCCGTTTGGTTGCCTATCGTTGGAGCGGTGAAACCCAGTTGAACGCTGATCATTTCGTATGGATTCAAGTACCTAAAGAGGAGCGTGCGCTGCCCAAACCCTGGGAAATAGATTTTGATTAAGCGTGCTGTGGATGATTTACAAATGGTTACATAATTTTTGCAAAACTGCTGAACTAATCTAGCTGCCGGCTATCAGAGTAAGTGTTCCCTTGAATGATCCCTTGCTTTTATCCGGCGGCCCCCTCCGCCGGATTTTTTTGTTTATCCTTTGGTAAAGCGGCGCTAAAGCGCGACCACCACTTGGATAGAAGGGAGATGCCATGCATCCAGTCATGCTCTTACCCGCGGGCGCAGACACACAGGCACTGCGCAAAGCGTTATGGCACTACCGTATTGGCCACCGGATCACCGACGAAGCGGACGGCCAGCTGCTCTGGGTGGCCGACCCCCGCCAACATGAAGAGTTACGTACCCTGGTTAGCCGCTGGGAGCGAGGCGAACCGCTGATTCTTGAAGCTACCCGGCCCAAACGCCCGCCTGCGGCCCACAGCCTTGCTGCCACGCTACGCCAAGTGCCGGTGACTGGCCTGATGATCGGCGTGAGCCTGCTGGTATTTGCCCTAAGCGGCATTTCCGGCGATCTGCTAATTGTGGCGCTCACCATTGTGCCGGTGGGCATCTCCGGCGGCCAATTGGTATATGGGTCGCTGGCAGACACCGTGATGGGGGGGCAGGTATGGCGTCTGCTCTCCCCCGCATTCCTGCATTTTGGCTGGATGCACCTGATTTTCAACCTGATGTGGGTGTGGTACTTCGGACGGCAAATCGAGCTGCGCCAAGGCAGTAAAACGATGCTGCTCCTGCTTCTCGTCGCCGGTATCGGTGCCAACTTGGCGCAATACGTCACCGGAACGGTGCTGTTTGGCGGTATGTCCGGCGTGGTCTATGCGCTATTGGGCCATGTGTGGCTCATGTCCCGCCGTGCCCCGAACAGTGGCTTTTTCGTGCCGCAAATGCTGGTGGTGTTTATGCTCGGCTGGATGGTGTTCACCATGACCGATATTGCCAGTACCGTCGGCTTTGGCAACGTGGCCAATGAAGCCCACCTGGGCGGGCTGCTCGTGGGGCTCGCCACGGGCTGGTATTATTCCTCCAAACGTAGCAAAGCCTAACGCCGCCAATTTGAAAGCAGCAAATACTTGAGGTGCTAACCGTGAGCGATATGACCTTCGATAAAATGATCAGCCAGATGACGCCTGCGATTTATGAAAGCCTTAAGCAGGCGGTGTCGCTACGCAAATGGCCTGACGGCCGCCGCTTAACGCCGGAGCAAACCGAGCTGTGTTTGGAGGCCGTCATGCGTTACGAAGTTGAAAACAATGTACCGGAAGAGAATCGCGTAGGTTATTTGGAGCGGCGTACCTGTGGGGCGGGTGCGACGGGCGCAGGCGTTAGCCCAGAAATGGCGGGCCTTGGCCGGGATGCCACGCGTGACTGATTTGTTAATCCCCGAGGTCTCTCCCGTTAAAGGGTGTTTGCAAAAAATGGCGGCGGCACTGCCTAGCCGCCAAGACGAGCAAGTGGTTTACCATCTGCGCGCTGGTGAGCATCGGGTGGCGTTGAATGAGCGTATTGGCTCCCCCATGCGCCTTGCATGGAGCGGTGCTATTGCCTGTACCCACTGCGGTCGGGCAACCAAAAAAAGCTTTGCACAAGGCTACTGCTACCCTTGCTTTAAGCGCTTGGCGCAGTGCGATACCTGCATCATGAAGCCAGAGACCTGCCACTACTACCAAGGCACCTGCCGCGAGCCGGAGTGGGGCGAGGCGCACTGCTTTCAGCCCCACATCGTTTATCTGGCTAACTCTTCCGGTTTGAAGGTGGGCATTACTCGCAAAACACAAATGCCCACTCGCTGGTTGGATCAAGGCGCTATTCAGGCGCTGCCGATTCTCGAAGTGAATACCCGCCAGCAGTCCGGGTTCGTCGAGATGCTGTTCAAAGAGCAGGTGGCTGATCGCACCAATTGGCGCGCTATGGTCAAAGGTGAGGTCGATCCCCTTGATCTGCGCGCTGAGCGTGACCGATTGTTAAACACACTGGCAGACGGTTTAGGCCAGCTACGTAGTGTTCACGGCGAAGACGCCATTCGCACGTTGGATGAGGCTCCTTTGCAGTTCGACTATCCTGTGGCTGCGTTTCCCCGCAAAGTAGTCTCTCATAATTTTGATAAGCAGCCGCTGGTTGAAGGCATCCTTCAGGGCGTGAAAGGGCAGTATCTCATGTTCGATACGGGTGTGATAAATCTACGTAAATTCACAGGTTACGAGATTTCGGTGGAGTGAAACTTAGCGTTTTGCCTAGCCAGAATGGCATCGGTTGACTAAGGTTATCAGGGTCACAATAGACTCTGCCCTAGTAACGCAAGGAAGCCTCGATGCCATGGCTAAAACTGCTGCACATCGCCGCGCTGGTCATTTGGTGCGGCGCTCTTCTTTATTTGCCTGCACTTTTATTACAGGCGCTTCAGCTACGTAAAGATGCGGGCTTCGCTCAGGGCACGCCGCCCATGCCGCGTTTTTTTTATAACTCCATTGCTACCCCGGCGGCACTCGCTGCGATTGCCTCAGGCACGCTGCTATTTCTGTTGCATGGCCTGTTAGGGGGCTGGCTAATACTCAAGCTAGGGGCCGTAGTGTTAATGGTGGCCGCTCACGGGTGCTTTGGCTGGCTCATCCTGCGCCTGGAAATGGGAATTTTTAAAGGGGTGAAGGCAGCCAGCTTGTGTGCGCTGCTGTTGGCGCTGGTGGGCATCTTTGGCGTGCTAGGGTTTGTGCTCTCTAAACCGCTGGAGTGGAGCTAGCTCAATGGCCAATATCCAATTACGGGCTGCCATTGAGCCGCTCGGGTTACTATTCTACTTCAACGCCCACCGCGTGCTCGTACACCAGTTGGCCACCGAGCCACCCAGCCAGCGCAATCAAGCCGGCCGTTACCAGCGAGATGGCCAACCCCCACGGCAGCACCGCACTGGGCTCAGTGAAACGCAGCAGCCAGTTCAGCGACGCCAGAGAGAGCATGACCACAGCCACAATGGCGTGGCTCCAGCCGGTAATCAGGCGGCGAATGCGTGCTACCGACACCAAGTCAATAATGCCTGCCACCGACGCAATCCAGCCGCCAAACGCGCCGACACCCGCCAGCCAAAGCCCGCCGCGCAGCCAGAATGCATCCTGGGTATACCAGTAGGCAATATCGCAAGCGACCAGTGCCATCAGGGCCGCCACCGGGAAGTGAATCATTACCGGATGGAGTGGATGGCCAGCCAGCGACGCGCGGCTTTTGATCGAGCGTTGGGGAGTAGGTGTCATCGTCACTTCCTGTGGTTAGACAAAGCAAAACAGTCGGACAGATCAACTGCACTTCAGGGAAAACGCTAATGAGGGAACGTAATAGCGCTACGTCCGCCATCATGTCGTGTTTAACATCGCGACGAGCCCGTCAAGCCGCCTGCTGGCTAGGGCTTAGCCTGCTGCTCAGTGTCGCGGGCTGTACTGGCGACAGATCTATCTTAGACCCTGCAGGGCCCGCCGCGCGAGACGTTCGGTTAATTTGGTGGGTAATGCTGGGCTTTGCCACCATCGTGCTGATTGGTGTCACCGTGGTTTGGCTGTACGCCTTCAAGCCGCGCAACGTGGAGCGCACGCCTGCCCAAGAACGACGCATTGCCCGGCGTTGGATTATTGGTGGAGGCCTTGTGTTGCCGATCACCAGTGTGACTGCACTGCTGATGTTTGGGGTGCCCGCCGGGCAACGCATGCTACCGCTCCCGCTAGGCGAGCCGCCTGAAGTGATTGAAGTGATCGGCCACCAATGGTGGTGGGAGGTACGCTACCCAGGCGCCGAAGGCGGCGAAGTCGTCACCGCTAACCAGCTCGTCATGCCCGCCGGGGAGCCGGTGGATTTTCATGTGAGCGGGGCGGATGTCATTCACGCGTTTTGGGTGCCGCGCCTGGGCGGCAAAATCGACATGCTGCCAGGAAGGGTGAATAAAATCCGCCTGGAAGCCGATGAGCCCGCCGTATTTGGTGCCCAGTGTGCCGAGCTGTGCGGGGTGGGCCATGCCCATATGCATTTGTACGTCGAAGCCGTGCCTCGTGAAGCATTCGATGCATGGCTGGCAGCTCGCCAAGACGCAGAACTAAGCGAATTAGCGACGCAAGATACCACTCATGATGGTGCAAGAGAGGCCTTTGCGACCCACTGCGCGAGCTGCCATCAAGTGGCTGGCGTCAGCCAGGGCGATGTAGGGCCGAACCTCTCGGATATCGGTAGCCGCACGATGCTGGGTGCCGGTGTGATGGCCATGGAAGAGGGCGCGGTGAGCCAGTGGCTGCAGCAGCACCAAACGCTGAAGCCGGGCAATAAAATGCCCGCCCACGACGATATTGATAAGGACACCTTGGATGCCCTGGGTGCTTGGCTGGAGACCTTGACCCCATGAAGAGCGTGAATCAAGAGGCGGTAGAGCAGGACCCGCAGCAACTACACGAAGACCTACATGACATTTGGGGCAACCCGAAAGGGCTAAAGGCCCTCACCATCGTGAACCATACAACGCTCGGTCTGCGTTTTATGATCACCGGGATGGTGTTTTTCCTGATTGGCGGCATTCTCGCCATGCTAGTGCGCACCCAACTGGCGATGCCCGACCAGGACTTTATGTCGCCGGAGATCTATAACCAGGTCACCACCATGCACGGCACGGTGATGATGTTCCTGTTCGCCATCCCTATGCTGGAGGGGCTGGCGATTTACCTGATCCCTAAAATGATTGGTGCCCGTGACTTGGTGTGCCCACGGCTAACGTCGCTGGGTTATTTCTGCTACCTGTTTGGCGGGATCATCCTCACCTCCAGCCTAATTATTGAGATGGCGCCTTCAAGCGGCTGGTTTATGTACACGCCGCTGAGCAGTAAAGAGTTTGCCCCGGATTTGGGCTCCGATTTTTGGCTGCTGGGCATTACCTTTGTGGAGATATCAGCGCTCTCGGCGGGAGTGGAGCTGGTGGTGTCTATCTTACGCACCCGCACCCAGGGCATGGCGCTGCATAAGATGCCGCTGTTTGCGTGGTATATCCTCGCCATGGCGCTAATGATCGTGGTGGGTTTCCCACCGCTGATACTCGGCAGCGTGCTGCTGGAGCTTGAACGGGCGGTAGGCATGCCGTTTTTCCAAATTGCGGGCGGCGGCGACCCGGTACTCTGGCAGCATCTGTTCTGGCTGTTTGGCCACCCAGAGGTGTACATCATCTTTCTGCCTGCTGCCGGGATTATTTCGACGCTGATTCCCGTGTTTGCCGGGCGGCCCATCGTGGGATACGGCTGGGTAGTGGCAGCGATCACCATTATGGGCTTTATCAGCTTTGGGCTATGGGTTCACCACATGTTCACCATTGGCATTCCGCAGCTGGCCCAGGCGTTTTTCTCGGCGGCCAGTATGCTAGTGGCCGTGCCCACGGCGATTCAGGTGTTTGTCTGGATAGCCACGCTCTGGCTTGGCAAACCCAAAATGAAGCTGCCCATGCTGTGGGTGATGGGCTTTTTAATTATCTTTGTGTGTGGTGGGTTAACCGGCGTCATGCTGGCGCTGGTGCCGTTTAACTGGCAGGTGCACGACACCCACTTTGTAGTGGCTCACATGCACTACGTGCTGGTGGGGGGCATGTTCTTCCCGCTGATCGCCGGGCTTTACTATTGGTTGCCGCTCTTCTCCGGGCGAATGCCCTCCGAAAACCTGGGGCGCTGGGGGTTTTGGCTTACTTTCCTGGGCTTTAACGGCACCTTCTTGATCATGCACTGGACCGGGCTGCTCGGTATGCCCCGGCGGATTTACACCTATGAAGCAGGGTCGGGCTGGGAGATTTTTAACCTGCTCTCGTCGATCAGCAGCTTTGTGCTCTCGGCAGGGATTGCCATGGTGCTGCTGGATATCGCGCTGCACTTTCGGTTTGGCAAGCCTGCCAAGCATAACCCCTGGAATGCCGATACGCTGGAGTGGGCCAACACCATGCCGCCCAGCGCCTATAACTTTGTCAGCCTTCCCAATGTCGAAACCCGCCACCCGTTGTGGGATGACCCAAATCTGCCTCATACCATGGCCGAGGGTAAGCACTCGTTGGCGGTGGCTTCCCACGGCAGAAGGGAGATGTGGGGCACCGATCCAATTTCAGGCAAGGTGCGCGAGATTATCCACCTGCCCGGTAACTCCTGGTGGCCGCTGTTTGCCGCTGCCGCGCTGGCGGTGGTGTGCCTGAGCCTGCTGACCAAGGTGTACGCGTTGGCAGGCGTGTTCGTGATGATTGCCGGTATCTTTCTGCTGCGCTGGTCCTGGGAGAACGGTGCCCACCCCAAGGCGGCACCGGATGCAGGCGTCAAACCCGGCGACCCACCGCTTCACTCGCGCACCATGGATGGCCCCGGCCTCTGGGCGATGGGTGTTTTTCTGATCGCCAACGGATCGTTTTATCTCTCTTACCTGTTTGGCTGGTTCTACCTCTGGACCGTTTCACCCGAATGGCAGATGCCAGAGACGCCGCCGCTATCGCTCATATTAATGGGTGCAGCTGGCGTAGCGGTTTTAGCCGGTTGTGGTGTGATGGAAAAGCTGGTACGTGGGCTGCGCCAGCAGCGTGACGCCGGGCTAGGTGCAGGCTTCTATTTAGCCGCTGCGTTAGGCGCACTACAAGTGGGGCTAACGGGCTGGGCGCTGTGGCAAGCTGAGCTTGCCCCCACGCAAACCTCCCACGATGCGGTGATGCTGGTCGGCCTTGTCTATGCGCTGTTCCACGGCGGTTTAGCCGTCATCTTGACCGTGCTACAAGGGCTGCGAGTGGGCTATGGCTATGTAGGCGCTCATGCGCCTTTTGAGCCTGGCGTCGTAACACTGTTGTGGCGCTATAACGTGGTCACCTTTGGTCTATTAATAGCGGCGCTAGCGGTGCTGCCCCGCGTGTTAGGAGGGTAGGGCGATGGAACGACTCAACTTTACTCATCCTATCCATTTGGCGGTGGGGCTAACGCTATGGAGCGTTTGGTTCGTGGCCGTGTATAGCGGCCTTTCCGTGGCGTGCGCGGTCACCCCCCCTCCGCCCGAGGCGGGAGCGCTAACGCTCCTCAACGTAGGTTTGGGCGGTTTTACCCTAGTCTGTGCCGCCGGGCTTGTGCTCTTGGCCTGGGGGTGCTGCCGCACAGCCAAGCAGCATCAGGGGCGTCAGCGCTTTCATGCCGTGGTATCCGGTTGGCTCTACTTGTTTTCTGCCTTTGGCGTGGCGTTTGCGGGGCTACCCATCATTGGCGTGCCGCCTTGTCTGTAACCGTGAACAGTGACTCGCCTGCTAATGACGACGCACCGCTCTATACGCTTCATGGCATGTGGTGCACCAGCTGTGCGCTGGCGGTAGAGGGCGCGCTAGCTCGCGTACCGGGCGTCGCTCAGGCCAGCGTTCATTACCCTACTGCAACGGTATGGGTAAACGGCGCTCCCGCAGCAACCCAGTTGGCGGTGCTAGCCCCCGTGGTGAAGCGGCTGGGCTATCGGCTAAGCGAGTTAGAGCCAGTGCAAGATGCCCAACAGCGCTTAGCCCAAGAGAGCCGCTATCTCACGCTGCGCCTGATTGTAGGTGCGGTGTTGGGTATGTGGACCATGCTGGCGTCGCTGCTGATCTACGTGGGCGCGTTGCCCAATGCCACCATAGAGCTGGTCGTCGCTTGGGTGTCCGGTGCCTTTTCACTGCCCGTCGTGCTCTATTCCGGCCTGCCGTTTTACCGAGCGGGGTGGCGCACGCTATTGGCCCGACGTCCCGGCATGGATGTATTGGTAAGCCTGGGTGTGTTTGGCGCCATGGCGGTATCGGTAGGGCTGCTGCTGCGCGGCTCTGCTGAGGTCTATTTCGATACTGCGGTGATGCTGATTGTGCTGCTTCTAGTGGGCCGACTGGTCGAAACCCTGTGCAGGCAGCAGGGGCTCAAAGCCTTTGATGCACTAAGGCTGCCGGAGGATGACGTGGTGGTTTGCCAAGGCGAGCAGCGCGACACGCAGCCCGTTGGGGAAGTCTCCATAGGAGCCGTGATTGAAGTGCCCCCCGGTGAGCAGGTGCCTCTGGATGGACTGCTGGAAACGCCCGGCTGGCTGGATACCGCCACGCTCACTGGGGAAAGCGTGCCCCGTTACCTGCATGCTGGGCAGCGCGTCTATGCGGGCTGCCGCTATGCGGCGAGGCTAAACGCTGCGCCTTTGAAGGTGACTGTGACGGCCACCGTCGGCCAGCGGCGGGTGGATAAACTGTGCGAGCAAATGCGCCGCGCCCAGGCAAAAAAGGGCGAATTGCACAAGCTGGCCGACCGCTTTGCCTCATGGCTAAGCCCCGTAGCGCTGCTGCTGGCTGTGCTGACACTCCCACTCGGGCTGCTATTGGGCCTTGGTCTAGAAGACGCTGCTGTGCGTGCGCTGTCTGTTTTGGTGGTGGCTTGCCCCTGCGCGGTGGGGCTGGCGGTTCCGCTGGCAAGCCTTGCCGGTAGCAGCCAAGCGTTACAACAGGGCATTGCGCTTCGCGACCCTGCTGCTTTTGAAACCCTGGCGAAAGTACGCGGTATTGCCTTCGATAAAACCGGTACGCTCACCCGTGGGCAGCATCAGGTAGTGCATGCCGCGCTGCGCCAAGGCGAAGATCTCACGATGTTTCAGGCGATGCTGCACAACGCCGTTAGCCAAAGCGAACACCCGCTAGCCAGCGGTTTGCTGGACTGGGCGAACAAGGCTGAAACAGCAACGCCGCCCAAAGCGCTTCATAAAGTATTTCATAACGTACTTCATCTTGAGGAGCATCCCGGCAAAGGCCAGCAAGTAACGTTTCAAAACGGAGAGCAGTGGTGGTTAGGTAGCGCCGCATGGATAGAGCAGCAGCTTGGCGCGCCCTTGCCAGATAACGCCCAACACCCTGACTACGCCTTTGCTTCACAGGTGGTAGTGGCCAACAGCCGCGGTTGGCTCGCCACGCTTTACTGTGCCGACCAGCCGGTAAGCGATGCGAAAGCGAGCCTTGCCGAACTACAGCGCTCAGGGTACATCGTGGCGCTGATCAGCGGCGACCGTCAGGGGCCGGTGGGCTGGCTTGGCCAGCAGGTAGGGTTAGCAAAAACCGCCTGCTACGCCCAGCGTTCGCCGGAAGCCAAAGCGGCACTGCTCAAAGCCTTGCCGTCGCCCACGCTCTATGTGGGCGACGGGGTGAACGATACCTTAAGCCTTGCCGAAGCCGGGGTAGGCGTCGCTCCCATGCAAGCCAGCGAAGCCGCCCGCAACGGAGCGGCCGCACAGCTGCTTTGGCCTGGGGTGAGCGGTATCGTAAGGCTATTGGCACTGGCTAAGCGCACCCGCCGAGTTATGGTGCAAAACCTAGTGTTTTCGGCGCTTTACAACACGCTGGCGCTTGGGCTGGTGACCATGATGGCGGTCCCGCCCTTGGCCGCCGTGCTGGCGATGGCAGCAAGCTCGCTCAGCGTGACGTTAAATACAGCGCGCCTTGCGTGGGCAGAGCCTGACGAGGCTAGCGATAGCCCAATGCCTGCCCTAAGCGCTCAGCGTTCGATGCCACCCACTGCGGGTCAATCGCGCCCCACTGCTTAATGGTGTAATGGCCAATGTTGTGGCGCTCGCCGTCGCCTTTTTCAAACACACACTCAATATCTAGCTCGCCGAGCGACGCGATGGTGTCCTGGGCGGTGCGCCTCGGCATGCCGGTGGCTTCCATCAACGCGGGTACGCTGGCCACGCCTTGCTCAATCAAGTGGGCCACGTAAAGGCGGCGGTAAAAGCTGGATTTTGTTTTGCTGAGCGACATGGAGAGGGCGTCTTCTTAGTGATGGGTATTCCAGCAGTCTAATCAAATAAATCCCCCTGTGCCCGGGGCGGGCGAAAATCACGGGTATTCAGCCCCTGCTCGGTGCGTGGCTGCATGTTCCACTGGCGGCTAGCACGCTGAAACCGCTGGGCGATTAAGTCAGCGAATACTCCCTCACCGCGAAAGCGCTTACCAAAGGCAGCATCGTAGGTTTTACCGCCCCGACACTGGCGCATCAAACTCATTACCTTAGCGGCGCGCTCGGGGTAGTGGGCTTCTAGCCACGCTTCAAACAGCGGCGCGACCTCGTGGGGTAGCCTTAGCAGCATCCAGTTCGCGGTGCGCGCCCCGGCACGACTGGCGGCTTCCAGAATGCGTTCAATTTCGTGGTCGGTCAGGCCTGGAATAATCGGCGATACCAGCGTGCCCACCGGTATTCCCGCCGTGTTTAGCTCACGAATCACTTTCAGGCGCGCCTGGGGCGATGCCGTGCGGGGTTCCAGCGTGCGCTTTAGGTTAGCGTCTAGGCTGGTCAAACTCACGAACACCCGCACCAAGCGATGCTCTGCCATTTCTGCTAGTAGATCTATATCCCGCAAAATCAGCGTGCTTTTCGTCACTAGCGTCACCGGGTGGCGGCAAGCCAACAGCAATTCCAGCAAGCGGCGGGTGGTTTGGTAGGTGGCCTCTAGCGGCTGGTAACAGTCGGTATTGCCGGAGAGGTTAATGGGGCGGCAAACATAGTGGGGGTGGCAAAGCTCCTCTTTTAAATGCTCCACCAGCCCGTGGCGGGCGATCAGTTTGGTTTCAAAATCCAGCCCCGGTGATAAATCCCAATAGGCGTGTGACGGGCGCGCATAGCAGTAAACACAGCCATGCTCACAGCCACGATACGGGTTAAGCGAACGATCAAAGGGTAAATCTGGAGAGTTGTTCCAAGAGAGCGCGCTTTTACTGGCTTCCTCGCGCACTTCTGTTGCCAGCGAGGTGGTGGCCTCCTCTTGCCACCAGCCGTCATCCTCCGCCACGCTGCGGGTAGGGGCGAAGCGGTTATGTGGGTCGTAGGTTGCACCACGCCCTTTATGCACGGTAGCGCGGGAAGGGTCAAACGCCGCCATCTGCCACCTCGTAAGATATGTTGCTGTATATGTTTAAACATACAGTATATGGCGTATGAAAGAGGGTGCAAGCACGACGCTGCTAGCTCATGCTGAGCTAAAATGCTTCGTGCCAGTACTGTAGTGTCGTTTCTGATACCACGCCATGCTGCGTACCAATCTCAATAACCGCTTGCTGGAGCGCGCGGGCCAAAGTTGGTTGGTGGCATAACGCTAACGACCGAATCATGCGCGTAATACGCAGATGGTTGTGGCCCCCAGCTTTCAACCAGATATGGGTTTGTATCGATAGCGTTGGCTGAGCGGTGATGATGTTGCCATCCCGTGTTAGCCCCAAAAAATTTAACATTACATCCAGTGAGCGTTGCTGGTGGTGGCGTAAGCGCTCGTCATTCGCAAAAGCTGCTTGCACCGCAGGCGTTAAGAGCGGCGCAAAGCTATTAAAACGGCTCGCTTCTGGAATAGGAAACAGCCACTGAATATAGTCGTGGGTATGCTCTAGCCAAAACGGCGAGAGCGCCCAGATATCTTCAAGTAAACGCCCTTTATGATCGGGGGATTCACCGCGATAAAACGCGAGTAAGCGGGTATCGTCAACCATTCTGTCTCCCCATTAACGTTTTTTTCAGCGTGGCCATGCAGCGCCAATCCGAGCGCAGGCAGTTTTCGTACAAAGCCTCAGTGTGTCTCGTAGGTGAGCGTTGTGTCCTGGTAGTGCGCTAGTACCTGCTCAGCACTCTTTTTTAATGCCTCACGCCACGTGGCAGGGGCGGTGACTTTCACATTGGCGCCCATGCCCATCAGCCACCAGAGGGTTTGTTGGTCATCCGGCACTTGGGCGGTTAACCGGTACCAGTTACTGTCGGGGAGGGCTTCAATGGTTTGCGTCTCAGAAAGCGGTGTTTCCTGCAGCAACCACGCCACAGGTTTCGCGATCTCCGCTTCCAGCGTCACATCGCTCGGCCCTTGCCGATAACCAAACGCGCCGCCCTGAATGTAGCGGTCAATATCAAAATCAGGCTGTGCCTGCCAGGGGTGCTGGCTGAGTGTGGCTTGTTTAATGCGATGCAGGGCAAACTGGCGCAAATCCTCAAATCCGTTTACATGGGCCAGTAAATAGGTCGCGCTATGGCGGCTGACGATGCCTTGCGGATGAAGCGTGAACGGCTTTTCTGTTTCGCTGGAGCGCGACAGGTAGACGACATCAACCGCCTTCTGCTCTAGTAGAGCCTCGGAAATAGTTTGCCAAGTGGACTCATCTATTTCAGCCGGAATCAGCGCTTTACCGTTGGGAATGGCACGTACTTTTCGCGCCCATTGGCTAAGCCCGTTGGCGTTCATTTCATCCAATAACCGCCGAGCATCGGTAAAGTGGGGCGATAACTGCCCGACCACCACCGGAGGCAAGAGCCCTTTTAAATACTCTTCCGCTAGCACCAGCGTTAAGGCGCTGGGTACATCCAGTGCCGGTAGCTGGCACTGAAAATCACGATCAAAATACCAGCGGTAAGGCTTCTGGCTATCGTCGCAGCCAATCGGAAACTGAGTGGAGAGCTTCTGGCTAAGGTCACGCTGTAGGGAGCGAGTGTCGATCTTAAAGCCGCGCTCGGCAAGCTTCTCCTTTAGCACAGGGGTCGCGATACGCCCAGGAAAGCGGGGAATCAGCTGCAGCATGGTTAAATAACGAAAGAGCGTGTCGCGTGCATCAGACATAATAACGCCAACCTTGGCCGCTGTGATAAAGATTAAGAGTTTACCGAACCTCACAAAACTTAGCGACTCTCTCGGGTAACTCATGGGTCGCTTTGGTGATGAGGTGGGCGCGATGGCGCCAGAGCATGGCAACTCGCACATCGGGTTGCGCATTGGGCAAGTGCCACCAAAGCTCGGCAGGGTGAGTATCTGCCGTCACTTCGAGCGATGTGTCAGGGTGCCCCTCCAACCAGCGATACACCTCCATTGCATTGCGGCCCACGCACACCGGGAACAGCGGTGCATCAACCGGTAGCGCAACACCTAACGCCAGCAGCAGCGTGTTCACTTCATGGTCGCACGCCAGGTGCCAACGATGCCGGCTAGCCACCAAGGGGGCGGTAAGATGGCCTGCCACACAGTGCCAAATCAGATGCGCCTGTAAATAGAGGCGCGATTCCTCTGTGAGTGTGGCGCTATAGCGTGGGCAAAAATAGAGAAACTTGCCATCGGTGCTGGCGCTACCGAAATATTGATCAGTAATAGGAGACAACATTAAGAACTGGCTAAAAAAGCTCATAACAGGCAGCGTTTCGGCCCATGTGTCGCGATCCGCCTGCCACTTCACAAGCTCCTGCCGAGCGCAATCATCAGTAAGTAAACAATCGGGCATCATCACCATCACTTTTACTCTTTTTGATGTTAGAGGCATACGTTATGGTGGTGATGCGACAACTAATGTCGCGTTATTTTTGAATATGCATACTTAGGCGTTATGTGTGCCGCATGGGGGCTAAAGTGCTGCCGGAGCGCTGGCTAGTGACGTTAGCGTGGCGAGAAAAATAGACCAGATGGCAAGGCAGCTATACACCCTAAAAGCATAATGGTGAATAAGGAATGCCACGATTAGTCAAGACCACCATCGAGATTGACAAGTGGAAGCATCAGGGGCGCCAACAAGCGGCACGATGGCTGGGGTAGAGATATGGCGTGATTGGGTGATCTGAGGACGCGTATTACCTAAGCAGATGCCAGACATCACACCTTTGCGTAGAATACTAGGCAAGTTAGCTTAGCTTGATTAAGCCCAAGAGTGGCAAAGTAGCCACCGCAATCTGACAGGGAGGTAGAATGGTCACGGTTTATCCACGTCTAAGCGACGCTGAGTTAGAAGCATTGCCTTCCCGTACTGAGGCGAGTATTTACCGCAATGCCTATGAAATTGCCTGCTGGCTAAAAGAGCGTCACGACGCTGTCGCAGAGCCAGGGGAGTACCTGCCCAGCAGCCAAAAAGCAGTGGCTGTTTACACGTGGAAAAGGCCCCAAGACCAATGGCCGCTATTACAGAGAGCAATTGCCGAACTGGAGCAAGACGGCTTTCAACCGCAGGATATTTTACTGCTTACCCCCTTTAAGGTGGCTAACAGCCAAGTGTTGCAAGCGCTCCAAAAACAAAAACTACAGTACAACGAGCGTATGTTTAATGTTGCAGCGGTAAAAGGGCTGGAAGCCCCAGAAGCCCCAGTGGTGATCTTGGTCGACATGAATACCAGTGTTTGGGCTGCGAACCCGAAGGTGGAGTATTTAGGAGCGTCTCAGGAGCGGGTGAACGTGTTAGTGTTTATTTCTGCACAGGATTTTAAATGAGCATCACCGCCTACCACGCAAAATATTATGCCTACGAGTTAACCAAACGCCATGCTGATAGGGGGGTTGATCGCCTATCACAGTCTCTGTTTGATGCCAGTGTGGATTTAAACCCACACCAAATTGAAGCGGCGCTGTTTGCTATGCGTAACCCGCTACAACAAGGTGTACTGCTGGCTGATGAAGTAGGGTTAGGTAAAACCATTGAGGCCGCCTTGGTAGTTTGCCAGCTATGGGCGGAGCGTCGTCGCCGTATTTTGATAATTGCACCCGCCAGCTTGCGTAAGCAATGGGCACAAGAGCTGTATGAGAAATTCGCAGTCCCCACCAAAGTAGTGGATGCGGCTGTATTGCGCCAAGAGGCAGTCGGAAATGTGTTGCAGACGCTCGAATACATAACGCGTAGCAACATTGTGATTATGTCGTATCATTTTGCGACTCGACTGGAAGAAGAGCTGCGCGGTATTCCATGGGATCTAGTCGTATTGGATGAGGCCCACAAACTGCGCAATGCCCATCGTCCAAGCAACCGTATTGGACAAGCATTACGCCGCGCCCTGGAAGGGCGTAAAAAGCTATTGTTGACCGCCACGCCGCTGCAAAACTCGCTCATGGAGCTTTATGGGTTGTCTACTCTGATTGATGAGCATCTATTTGGCGACGATAAAGCCTTCCGTAAGCAGTTTGTGAATAATGATGCTAACCTGCCGGAATTGCGCGAAAGGATAAAACACTTTACCCACCGCACATTGCGTAAAGATGTGTTGGAATATGTGCAATACACTCAGCGCAAAGCCCTTACTCAACCCTTTGAGCCAACTGATGACGAGCAAGCAGTTTACGATGCTGTCTCAGCCTTTTTGCAGCGTGAGCACTCTTTTGCTTTGCCGAAAAGTCAGCGCCATCTGACAGGTCTGATTCTGCGTAAATTACTTGCCTCTAGTACTCCAGCCATTATGGGTACCCTTAGCAGTATTTATCAACGTCTGGAACAGCAGCTTAAGGAGATGCATGAAAATTTAGTCTCAGTGTCTAATGGCTCCAGCTGGTGGTACACCCTGGCGGATGAAGAAGACTTGGAAAGCGATACGCTTGAAGCATTAGAAGAACAAACTCAAGAGAGCGCGTCGGCAGCAATAGCAGCAGATGCTAATAACCCCACCAATTTAACGCGTGCCCTAGAAGAAGAAATGGCTGAACTAGGGGGCATTATTGAGCAAGCAAGTAATCTGAATGACCACACTAAAGCCAGCGCCTTGCTTTCTGCTTTAACCCTTGGCTTTGAGAACATGCAAGCCTATCGTGCGCCGCGCAAAGCGATTATCTTTACCGAATCGCGCCGCACCCAGGAGTACCTCCACCAGTTTCTCTCAGCTAACGGCTACGCGGGCAAGCTGGTGTTGTTTAGCGGTACCAATAACCACCCGGAAAGCCAAGTGATCTACCGCCAATGGTTGGAAGAGCACAGAGGCACCGACCGAGTGACTGGTTCGGCACAGATTGATAAGCGCACTGCCTTGATTGACCATTTCCGAGACAAAAACGGCGCGGATATCATGATTGCTACCGAAGCCGCCGCCGAAGGGGTAAACCTGCAGTTTTGTGCACTGTTGATTAATTATGACCTGCCCTGGAACCCCCAACGCGTTGAACAGCGTATCGGCCGCTGCCATCGCTATGGTCAACAGTTTGACGTGGTAGTAATCAACTTCCTTAATACCCGCAATCAGGCGGATCAACGCGTGCTGGAGCTACTGTCAGAAAAGCTCAATCTGTTTTCCGGCGTGTTTGGTGCCTCTGATGAAGTGCTGGGACGCATTGAAAGCGGCATTGACTTCGAAAAACGTATTCTGACCATTTATGATACCTGCCGCACGCCAGAGGAAATTGAAGCCGCCTTCAATCAGTTGCAAAGCGAGCTAGAAGAAGTGATTACCCACCGCGTGCAGGAAACCCAGGAAAAGTTGCTAGAAAACTTCGATGAAGACGTTCATGACCGGCTTAAACTGCGGCTGGACGAAGCTGAAGCCCGACTGGATAAAATAGGCCGCTGGTTTTGGGGCGTTAGCCGCTATGCGCTGGCCAAGTACGCCCGTTTTGAGCCACAAACCTATAGTTTTGCCCTGCAGGATGTGCCCAGTGATGTGAGTCAACACGCTCCGCCGGGACACTATCAACTAATTCGTGGGGCCACTCAAGCGGATATGCTGGCCCATGCCTACCGTTTGAGCCATCCGCTGGGGGAGTGGGCTTTGCAGCAGGCTCGTCAGGCAGCTACGCCAGTGGCAAGTGTCACCTTTGATTACCAACGCCATGAAACCAAGCTCTCGCAGGTGGAAGCGCTGGTTGGGCAGTCTGGCTGGCTGACACTGCAGCGCCTAGCCTTTACCGCTTTTGAAACCACTGAACGGCTACTGTTTAGCGGCATGACCGATAGTGGCGTACTGCTGGACCAAGAAGCCTGTGAAAAACTAATGTCGGTAGAAGCTCGGGGCGTGCCAAGCGCTATTTCGCTCCAGCCTCCAGCGGCCTTGGTCGAAAATAGCCAGTGCCAGTTGCAAGCGGTGACGGCCGAGCTGCTGGAAGATAACCAGCGGCTATTTATGGAAGAGCGCGACAAGCTGGAAAAGTGGGCTGACGATAAACTGCTGGCCGCTGAAGAAGCCCTTAAAAACACCAAGGCCCAGCTTAAACAGCACAAGCGCGATGCCCGTAAGGCCATCACCCTACAGGAACAAAACGCCTATCAGGAAAAAATCGCCGCTCTCGAACGCCAGCAGCGCCAGCAGCGCCGCGAAATTTTCAATGCCGAAGATGAGATCATCGACAAACGCGACGAACTGATTGATTCCTTGCAGGTTAGGTTAAAGGAAACCACTGAAACAGAACTGCTCTTCACCCTGCGTTGGCAGGTGGTGTAGCGGCACTTAAGCAATACCAGGATAGAACCACACCGCATCAGGAGAAAGAATCTAATGGACACAAGCCATCATACGACTGAGATTAATGAACTAGGACACAGCCCTGATGCCCAGCAAGAGCGACAGCAGCAGCTTTTAAACCTGCTACGCCAAACCGCTCCGGAAGTGATTAGCGACAACCAGTTAAACCTGGAGCGCCTCAAAGAGCTGATGGGAGAAGAGCGCCTGGCACCTGCCGAGCACTATGAGCTGAGCTGGGCAGGTAAAAAAGACGCACGGCGTGAGATTCAAAAGAAAACCAGCCACACCCTACGGCCGGATGCCAACAACCCAGAAAGCGCCCAGCACATGCTGATTGAAGGGGAGAACCTGGAAGTGCTGCGTGTGCTGCAGAAAAGCTATTACGGTAAGGTCAAGATGATTTACATTGACCCGCCCTACAACACCGGCAACGACAGCTTTGTTTACCCGGATGACTACTCGGAAACCCTGGACGAGTACCAAAAACGCACCGGCGAAAAAAACGAGGCAGGCTTTTTAAACAAACAGAGCCTGTGGAAGAAAAACAGCAAGGAAAGCGGCCAGTATCACAGCGCCTGGCTGTCAATGATGTACCCCCGTCTTTACTTGGCACGTAACCTATTGCGTGAAGATGGCGTCATCTTTATGAGCATTGACGATCACGAAGCAGCAAATTTAAAGTTACTTTGTGACGAGGTGTTTGGTGAGGAAAATTTTGTGTCAAGCATAATTTGGCATAAGAGGTATGCTGCTTCCAATGACGCAAAAGGTATCCCATCCATGCATGATTATGTTTTGGTCTATCAGAAATCAAGCAATTTCAACAGAAATCTTTTGCCAAGAACTGAAAAACAAAACGCATTGTACAAATACGATAGCAATGATGGAAAAGGTCTTTGGAGGCCCGATAACTTAACAGTAAAAACAGTTTCTGAAGCTTACCTTTACGAAATAACTAATCCTAACACAGGGGAGAAGTATTCGCCGACAAAAGGTCGTTGTTGGCTAACGAGCCAGTCAAGGATGCAAGAGTGGATTGATGAAGGTAGGGTTTTCTTTGGTAAAGACGGTAAAGGGGCGCCTCAGCTAAAAAGATATCTTAGTGAAGTGCAACAGGGCGTAATACCTACTACATACTGGTCTTATGAAGAAGTGGGTCACACTGATGGTGCAAGAAAAGAGCTGAAAAGAATATTTCGTGAGTCTGCACCATTTGATAATCCAAAGCCCACTGGCCTGATAAAAAGAATACTACAAATAGCTTGCTCGAAAGATGACATTATTCTCGATTTCTTTGCCGGTTCAGGAACAACTGTTCAGTCAGTAGTTGAGCTTAATTTAGAGGATGAAGGTGGTCGTCAATGTATAGCTGTGCAACTACCAGAAGTACTGGATGAAAAATCTGATGCCTACAAAGCCGGTTACCGCACCATTGCGGATATTACCCGTGCCCGTATTGAAAAAGTCATCGCCAAGCTAAAAGCCGAACACCCGGAAAAAACGGAAGGGCTGGCCTGTGCGAATTTCACCCTGGCACCCAGCAACTTCAAGGTGTGGAACAGCGATATCAGCGACCCCGGCGCTATTCGCCAACAGCTCGATGCTTTGCAGAATACTGAAAAAGCCCCTGATGAACAGATCGCTATGCTCACCGAGCTACTGCTTAAAAATGGCCTGGGGGCCTTGGGTGTTCATGCAATCAGCAAGCCGCGCAAGTTGGCTTGCGGCGTTACCGTTCACCGCGTGTTAAGAGAAGATGACCGCTACCTGTGGCTATGCTTTGAACCCTATGTTGAGGCCTTGCGCGATGAGATTCTCAGTGCCAGCCCGGCCCAGGTCATCATGCTCAATTCCTGTTTTGTGGGGGCGCAAGGTGATGAACAGCTGAGTAACCTGCAGCTTGATTTGGCCGCGCAGGATATCAGCCTGCTGGTAATTTAAGGAGCTTGATATGTCACACAAGATGACGCTGCAGTTTACTCATCAGGCCTACCAGGAGCGTGCGGTGCAGTCGGTCGTGCAGGTGTTTGACGGCCAGCCGCTGGCCACCGGGGAGTTTGAACTGGTCAGTTCCACTGCCAGCGTGAACTACGCCGGGGATGGTAGTATTGGCAATTCGTTGGTGCTCACCGAACAGCAGGTGCTGGAAAATGTGCACAAGGTGCAGGCCAGCAACGGCATTGAAACCGTTGCCACGCTGCAGGCCGACCGCTGGACCGTCAAGAGCGATGAGGGGCAGGTAAGCGACGAGTTTTGCCCACACTTAACCATCGAGATGGAAACCGGTACCGGCAAAACCTACACCTTTATTCGCACCATGTATGAATTGAATAAGGTGTACGGCTTCAAGAAGTTTGTTGTGGTAGTGCCCAGCGTAGCAATCCGTGAAGGCACCATGAAAAACCTGGAAGTCACCCGCAGCCACTTTGCCGCGGACTACGCCAACGTGCCCTGCCTGCCGATGCTCTACGACAGTAATCGGCCTAATGACTTACGCCATTTTGCTCAAAGCGATGCGTTGAGCGTGCTGGGAGTTATTGTCAAATCTGGTGTATGAGCATCAGGCGGCGTCTCTGCCGGATTGATCATCCACCCGTTCTCCATCCCGAAACTGAACGTTATTCACGACCAGCTTCAGTTGGTTAAACCCCTTGATCCGCTTCCAGCGTTT
>NZ_JBSXNN010000086.1:0-4200 GCF_056857635.1 Vreelandella sp. L-15
CCTGACTGAGTTTACCTACGCCTAAGCACCATCCCCACTCGTCAATCATTGATTGACGCTTGGTAAAGAAAACCCTCGGCCTTCGGGCTGGGGGTTTTTTCACTTAAGGAGCCTCTATGCCCCAATGGATTGCGCTCTCACCCAACGACCACGCTGGGCAGCATGTGCTGCCCCGTGATGGCTACCACCACAGTGCCAAACAGCGCGTAGTGCCGGTGTTATTAGCTGAGCTAAGCAAGCTGTTGCCCCACTATGCGCTGGGCTTTATTCGCCAGGGCGAGAGCTACCAGCCGGTGGCCATTGTCGGGGTAAGAGAGAACGCCTATCTCGCCCCCGATGGCCGTTGGTTTGCGCCTTACGTACCTGCTCAGCTACGCGGCTACCCGTTTGCCTTGGCCAAATCAGACGATGGCCAGCAGGTATTGGCGATTGATACCGCCCACTTGGTGAACGGCCCCGACGGCGAGCCGCTTTTCGATGAACAAGGCGCACTTTCCGAGCACACCCAGCAGGTGTTCGACTTCCTGGCGCAGTGCGAGAAAAACCGCTTGGCTACTCAGCAAGCGGCAGAGGCACTCGCCAAGCACAAGCTATTGGTGCCTTGGGAACTGGTTATCGGTACGGATGCCGAAGGCGGTACGCCTGTGAAGCTAGATGGCCTGTACCGTGTGGATGAGCAGGCGCTGAATGCCCTGGAGCCTGAAGCACTGGCGGAGCTACGGGGTGGCCCGCTGGCGTTGGCCTATGCCCATTTGTTCTCTACCGCGCAGCACAAAGCGTTGGCAGATCGCGTACAATTCCAGGCAAAGTATGCCGAGCAGGGCAGCAATGCCCCCGCCAACCTCGACGAGGTATTTGGCGAAGGCGACGACGATTTAGAGTTTGATTTTAGCTAAGGAGAAAACACCCATGGCAGACGAAAAACAGAAAACCATCACCATCGACGGCACCGAGTACAATGTGGCCGACCTGTCTGAAAATGCCCGCAACCAAGTGGTGAACCTGCGCGTCACCGATGCGGAAATTGAAAAGCTCAAGCTGCAGCTGGCGATTTATCAAACGGCTCGTACTGCTTATGCACGGGCGTTGGGTGCTGAGTTGCCGAAAGAGACGCATTGAGCGTAAGCATTGGCTGAGAAATTTGTAAGAGATTGCTTACACGACGTGTTTTGGCCAGAAAAATGCCGCTGTCGAATATTTGGCAGCGGCGTCAGGTACAGTGTCGAAACGTAAAAGTACACTGCACTGATGAATTAATGTTGTGACAGGTAGGGAAAGGTAAGCAAGACGCTGAGGATGTGCTGGTGGGATAAGCGGTTACCAGCGGATCACCAGTGCATACTGGGATATAAGTTGTATAGCGAATGTTCGGCTAAGTTTATATGATTTCCGAGTTCACTCGAAAAAGGCTGCCTGCTTATGTGCGAGTCCGCATTTATATCTAAGCTCTCCACTTCTGAAGCCCATGAATGTGTTTTTCAGATTAAGTCTTATTACAAGGATAGTAATACTATAAAAGTACATTTCACGGCGACCGACGGTGGGGATTTGCGCGTTAAAGTGGGCAGTACAAATATCTTCACCATGCAGTGGCGAAAAACAAATCAACGTTTTTTCTGCCGTATTTATACGTCTACCGGGCACTGCCACCTACCGTGTACCGATGAGTTTGTTAAAAGCCAAACCACCCCTACAACCACGGAACGATTGAAGTGTGAGTTTTGGTACCAGCCGGGGAAGACTCAGGGCGTATTGATTAACTGCATTGATGCAGCTATTGAAGAGTTTATGAGCAAACAATAATGCCTTAAATAGGCGTTAAGCATCAAGATCTGCTAGGTCATCAGCACGCGTCCGGCAACCTGGATAGCCTGCTTGATGGTGGGGATGATGACGAGTTGACGATTGATTTTGACTCGTGAGAATGGGCATTTTGGCTAGAAAAAAGCCTCTGCTGGCGGCAGAGGCTGAGTGTTTTTTAATCACTCACTCAGTTGTTGATGCGAGTTTTTAATGTTGAGTTTCGGCGCGTAGCTTTTCCACCTCTTCTACCGGCAGTTCTTCAATGTCGGCAATCAACTGATCACTCATTTCCGTCAGTGCAATCAACTTACGAGCAGCATTGCGTTTGCTCTCTAGCGCACGCTGTTCTGCTTCCTGACGGCCTTCCTGACGACCTTCGAGACGACCTGTCTGGCGCTCTTTCTGCACTAAGTTTTCTAAATTCTCTGCTAACATCTCTTTATCCTCTACCAAGCTCGTGAGCTGATCGATGTTGATCTCTGCATCAAGTCGATATAGGTGACGTTTGATCCAGCGGGTGATGACTTTATCGATGCGCTCTTTATGTGGATCGGCCTGAATCATCGTGACAATCCGATCCACCGCTGTTTGCAGGGTGGCCCAGCTCTCTCCTGCGTTTTCAACGCCAAAGATACCGCTGAAGAAAAGCAGGCGGTGTCGGCTGTACCAGATCAAAAATATCCAGCGGAGGTGTCCAAGGATGGGCACCGTTGTAAAGCACGACGGGAAAGATGGGGGGAAGCCCTTGGCTGGGGGTGATCACCTTTTGCTTGAGTAGCTCGCTGTAAAAACAGGCAACATAGTGCATCATGCGAATGGGCATGGTGTGATCGACCGAGGATTGAAACTCCAGCAGAATATAAAGATACACCTCTTGGGTGATGCCTTCCCAGGTCACCTCCACTGACCACACCACATCTTCAATTTTCTCTTCAAACATCGGCGTGATGTAGTAACTGCTGTGTTGCTTAAGTTGGGTAAAGTCCATCAGCTGTGCAATGTCGGGTGGGGCAAAGCCTTCGATGAGCTGCTGAACAAACTCAGGGTAGCTGAATAGCTCTTTATAGCCGGTATCATGATGTTTGTGGTGGGGAGCCGACATGGTGGAGGCCTCTATCCAAGGGCAAGGTGCCGTTCAGGGGGCTAAGCCTATCACAAGCTGCTTATGCGTGTGCTTCTCCATGTCGGGCTCAGGGTGATTCAGATGATCGGCACAAACGGCACGCAGCCGCTGAGCAACAGCCCAGCAGCGGCGATTAGCAGTAAGCGCGGCACTTAGTGCACCTCTTTGGTGGGTAACTCAGCACTCAGCGCTTTGGCATAGGCGGTGCGAGCAGTTTGATAAATCGCCAGCTGCTGCTTGAGCTTTTCAATTTCCGCATCGGTCACGCGCAGGTTCACTACTTGGTTGCGGGCATTTTCAGACAGGTCGGCCACGTTGTACTCGGTGCCGTCGATGGTGATGGTTTTCTGTTTTTCGTCTGCCATAGGTGTTTTCTCCCTAGCTAAAATCAAACTCTAAATCGTCGTCGCCTTCGCCAAACACTTCGTCGAGGTTGGCGGGGGCATTGCTGCCCTGCTCGGCATACTTGGCCTGGAATTGTACGCGATCTGCCAACGCTTTGTGCTGCGCGGTAGAGAACAAATGGGCATAGGCCATCGCCAACGGGCCACCCCGTAGCTCCGCCAATGCATCAGGCGCCAGGGCATTTAGCGCCTGCTCATCCACACGATAAAGGCCATCTAGCTTCACAGGCGTACCGCCTTCGGCATCCGTACCGATAACCAGTTCCCAGGGCACCAATAGCTTGTGCTTGGCGAGTGCTTCTGCCGCTTGCTGAGTAGCCAAGCGGTTTTTCTCACACTGCGCTAAAAAGTCGTATACCTGCCGTGTGTGTTCAGACAGCTCACCCTGCTCATCGAACAGCGGCTTGCCATCCGGGCCGTTGACCAAGTGCGCGGTATCAATCGCTAGCACCTGTTGCTCGTTATCGGCCTTGGCTAAGGCAAACGGGTAGCCGCGCAGCAACGCCGGGATGTAAGGCGAAAACCAGCGACCATCCGGGGCAAGGTAGGCATTACTTTGCACACCCAACACCGCCACGGAGGCGTAGCTATCACCCTGGCGAATAAAGCCCAGCGCATAGTGGGGCAACAGCTTGCTTAGCTCAGCTAATAACACCGGCACCACGCGCTGTTTGGCACTGTGGTGGTAGCCATCACGGGGCAGCACATGCTGCTCAGCGTGGTCGTTGCGTGAGAGCGCAATCCATTGGGGCATAGAGGCTCCTTAAGTGAAAAAACCCCCAGCCCGAAGGCCGAGGGTTTTCTTTACCAAGCGTCAATCAATGATTGACGAGTGGGGATGGTGCTTAGGCGTAGGTAAACTCAGTCAGG
>NZ_JBSXNN010000087.1:0-16470 GCF_056857635.1 Vreelandella sp. L-15
CCAGACACAGCAGGCCCAGGTAGCTCTTGATCACGTCACTGGTGCGCATGCCCAGCGTGGTGGGGAAGCGGCTGTCGATGCTGTCGACGCCAGCGATCTCGAAGCATTGCCCGATGATGGACAGCCCGGCGTGGCTGGTGAGGGTGCGGCGACTGGCGCGGAACTTGACGTTGGGCATGGCACTGTCTGGGTGAATGGCGATATTCGCTATATTGCCATGCAGTTCAGTAGGTTAGAAGCATTCCTGGGGGCCGGTCTCACGGATTCAGGTAATAGTAATCCCGGATCAGACCAGTTCATAGCCAGAGGGTTAAGAAGCACACATAATCCGACTAGGCAGATACACGCCCCCACTGCTTTGATTTTAGATATAGCTGTCCCCGAGATCATTGCTTCCAATGGTATCGCCCATAGAAACATTGTATACGCTAGTAATACTGCACGACTTGCCTCAATCCACTGCAAAGCAACAGCGGTTAGCCCCAGCATCAATTCGTGAATGATATCAAACCGTGGGATCAAACAAGCCGAGTTCGACCAGCGGCCGAAATGATGGTGGCGTTTATTGGCGCGCATAGAGATGAGCACGGGATCGAGCCGATCTGTAATGTTTTCCTGATCGCCCCGTCCACATACTTTGAACATCTGGCCTAGCACGCCGGCGCGGCCGTCAGTTCGCGCAAGGCGCGATAAGGCACTGCGGCCTGAGAACCGCCATGTTTTCAAGGAAAACTGAAGCGTCTACGGCGTTCGGATATTTGCTGGTGCAATCGGCAATCGGCCAGGATACAACGACCCGCTCAGTCGGACGGTCGCATCAGTTCCCATGCTTCGGTGACAGTCGCATAGTCGCGGTAGCCCATGCGCGCGATGGGCCGCGCTTTAACGGTATCAAAACGTCCATCCCGAATGAACGCGTCATTGATATGCGTGCGGACCACCTCACCCAACACAAGATAGCTGTCGGTCAGACAGCCATGCCGGTCGCGCAACTGCGTGATCGACAGCGTGACACATTCCAGCGCGGCTGGGCTTTCGGCAACAAAGGGGGCGGCGATCTCGATGCTGTGCCCGCGCGTCAGCCCGGCTGCGGTAAATTCATCCGCCCCGTCGGCCAGCGGGGCCGAGGTCACATTCATCGCCTGCGCCAGAGCTTCGGTCACCAGCGAAAAGGTGAATTCCCCCCGGTCACGCGCATTGACGACCGAGTGTTTGTCCCCCTCAGACGTGAAGCTGATAATATGCGGACTGGTCCCGTGCAGTGTGAAAAAGCTGTAGGGCGCAAGGTTGGAAATACCATCCGCGTTAAGCGTGCCGATCCAGCCGATGGGGCGTGGCGCGATGATCGCCTTGAACGGGTCGTGTTTCAACAGGGGGGGGCGATCGATTCCGTAGTGCATTCATATCTCCTTTCGGCGGCAGAAAATGTTCGGGGTTGCGGGGAGTAGCGGCCCCGCGCTCAGGCGCGGTAGGCCACTCCGTCGCGCCCGGGATCGGCGGCGCCGGTGACCTGGCCATCGCGCACCGCAATCGCATGGACCCAGCCAAAAGTGTAGCCATGAGGATTGCGCTGGACCGCATAGCCAAGCGCCTCCAGCGGTGCCAGCACATCGCGCGGGATGCGGTTGCACACATCGATGCAGTCCGAAGTGGCCGACACCCGGGGCGTGGCCACGGCACGGTCGATATCCATGCCGAAATCGAAATGGTTCACAATTGTCTGCAAAACCCCCATCACGATCTGCGTGCCGCCCGGTGCCCCCAGGATCAGCCGAGGCCCGCTGGCGTCATGCACGATCGTCGGGGCGGATGCGGTGAAACGCGACTTGCCCGGCGCCAACGATCCGGGCTTGCCGGGCCGGGGATCGAACACGCTCATGCAGCCGTTGAGCATGAAACCCGTGCCTCGCGGCATAACGCCCGAGGGCATCGCCAGCGAATGGGTCATCGCCACACAGCAGCCGTCTGCATCGCGCACCGACAGATGGGTCGTGTCGCGGGGTACAGGGGCGTGGGTGTTCAGGCGCGGCACATGGGCCACCTCGCCCCTGCGGATGTCATCGGCCATCCGGGCGGCGCGCCCCTTGTCTAGAAGCATCTCCAGCGGCACGTCGCAAAAGCCCGGATCGCCGACGTAGCGGTCCTTGTCCACTGTTGCGCGTTTCATCACCTCGCACAGGATGCGGATATATTCGGGGCTATTGTGACCCAGCGCGGGCAGATCGAAGTTTTCAAGGATGTTCAGCATCTGCAGCAGCATGATTCCGCCGCCGGGCGGCTGGTTCGTCGCAATCCGCAAGCCATGATAGGTGCCCTCCAGAGGCGGCCGGAACTCTGGCCGGACGGCGGCAAGATCCGCGCGGGTGACAAGGCCACCACCCTGTTCCATCGCCTCGACCACCAGATCGCCGATGGGACCCTCATGCAGTGCATCGGCCCCGTCACGGGCGATGAGGCGCAGCACCTCCGCGTAGTCAGGGTTGACGATTACAGTGCCGATGGACTTCGGGTTGCCATCCGCATCGCACAACAGGCGCCTCCCGCCCTCAGAATACCGCAGCCGGTCGCGTGTCGGCGCGCGGCCATAGCCATCGCCTTCCATAAAGAACGTGTACATCGCGGGCCGCACGACATACCCCTCCTGCGCCCAGCGGATCGCGGGGGCGACAACATCAGCCCAGGGCAGCCTGCCGAACCGCTGGTGCGCGACCTCATAGGCGCGCAGGCTGGCGGGCACCGCGACCGCGCCCGCGCCAAGGTCGTTGACCCGGCCCCGCAACAGGAAGCCGAAACCGTCCGGTGCCTCGCCCTCGACCAGACCGGCCCACATGTCTTCGGTTACGGCAGCGGGCGCGGAGGCGTGAAAATCCAGATACTCCTGCCTGCCCGTCGCCGGATCATGGATCGCCATGGAGCCGAAGCCCGCGATCCCGCACATCAGCGGGTCCACCACTGTCTGCGCCAATGCGGTCGCGATCGTGGCATCGACGGCATTGCCACCGGCCCGCAAGATCTCGACCCCGCTTTCGGCGGCCTCGGGCTGCGGCGCAACGACCATTCCCTTGTCAGTCATGGTATATCTTCCTTACAGCTTCACATCATGGCGGGGGCGACCCCAGTCGGCCGCCTCGTCTACGGCCCGAGCCACATCCTCTTCCAGCATCAGCCCTGCATCGACGAGCCTGCGCGCTGCCGCGCCGATCGCGCGCGAATAGCCCGCGGCATCGCCATAGCGTTCGGTCACCGATACCCTCGGATCGCCGGTCTGCGCGCGTTCATCTGCGCGGGTGGGTAGGGGGATGTAGCTGCCGGTGATGCCTTCCAGCGCGCCCAGCCCGAAGGTGGCATTGCGCAGGCTCCAGCCGGTGTAGGTGCCCAGCGGCGCCTGCACCATCGGCACACGGATGCCCGCAACATCATTGCCATCGGCATCCGTGGCCGGAACCTGCACGCAGTATTCCCCGCCCGGCAGATCGGGCGGATCTTTCGCGATCAGGCCACGATCGATGTCGGGGCCGAAATCCATCAGCTCCAGCCGGCTGGGACCGCGCGGCAGCGCCACGCCGGGGATCTGTGGAAACCCGGCCTTCCAGTCATCGAATGCGACCAGCGTACCGTCCGACCTGCGCGGCATCCGGCTTTCAGGCGGTGCGATGTCCCGCGACACCCAGGCATCGAGGTTATCCAGCGTCGCGCGGAACAGCATCGAGCTGGCGGCGACGTTGAAATAGGTCTGGCTCATGCCATAACCGGGCTTCTCGACCTTTGGCGCGGCGAAATGCTGCGTGCTAGCCCAGTGATAGATCCGCACGCCGTCAGGCAGCGGCAGATCGCGGCCTTCGGTGTCGGTATGCACTAGCGAAGCGCGGCGGTGCCAGTATTCGGCGGCGGTGTCGGTATGGATCACCTTGGGGTCGGTGTCAGGCCGCTTCAGGATGCCATCGACCGCGCCAGTCAGATGGTCGGTCGATACGGCGTAGGCAAAGGGAAAGCGGTCGGCGGGCGAGAAATGGTTCTCGAACTCCTGCCCCGGCAGCAGGACGAGGTTGGCAAAACGGTGGTTCATCCACATCTTGCCTGCCCCCGCCACATGCGGCAGCACACCGTCGAACACCCGGCGGCCTGCGGCATCGGCGTTGAAGCCCAGATAGAGGGCATCGCGGATGCAGCGCCCGGTCTGCGACCGGCCCCATGCATAAGCGTAATCCACCCGCCCGCCGTTGTCCTTCAGGGGGTTTGGCGTACCGTTGGCATCGGCATCGCCGTATTTCAGGAAGGATACCGCATCGCGCACCGCCAGATGCCCCAGCCCCAGCACCTGCGGGTCGCGCGCTTCATAGACAATCTCGTAGATCCAGCCGGTCTCGAACCCTTCGGGGAGATAGACATGGCTGTCGGACGGCACGACGGCGTTTTCCATCCCCTGGTTGTCGACACCCGGGCCCTGTTCCACCCGTGCGAAGGACCAGCGGTCGGCGGGAATATCCTCACGCGGGCTCCAGGCATAGCGGCGGCGGCTGAGGCGTGCGCGGCCGGTGTCGGTGGAGACAGCGGGGTTTGAGCGCGCCGTTACCAGCGAACTCAACGGGAATACCGTGACCCCCGGCCCGCCCGCGATCAGTTCGGTCCGCACGGTACCGGTCAGCGGCGCGTCGCCATCGGTGGCGACGGGCACATCGAATAGCATCCGCCCGTCACCGGGCAGCAGATCGCCCTGCCAGCCCATCCACAGGATATGATAGCCCCGCCGCATCAGGAACCCGTTGCCCGCATCCGCCAGGGTGCGCGGCGCATTGGTTTTTGGCGCGTCGTTGAAGAACTGAAGCGCGCGCTTGTTGCCCCGGTTGCCATAGTCATAGAACAGTCGCCCGTTGCCGCACGTGCCATCGACGGGGCGCAGGATCTCGAAATCCGCGGCACAATGCACCCGTCCGTCTGCGTCGCGCGGTGCCAGCGCGATATCGGTCACCGCTTGCTGCGCGGGTGCCAGCGGATCAACCGCGAAATACACCCGACCCCAGATATGTTCATAGCTGCCGCTCTCGCCAAAACTCGCGCCATCTGCGAAGGGCGCGCGGTGGTGAATGTCGAAGGTGATCTTGTTGGTCATGTGGGACAGTCCATGGATGTTCGGGAAACAGGGGTCACGCCAGTGCGCCGGGGGTATCGGCAGGGGCGGGCAGTGGATAGTGGCAGCGGAAAGAGCTGGTCCTGCTGTCGGTCACATCGGGCGCTACGGTTGTGCAGCACCCGCCATCGGCACGTGGGCAGCGGGGGTGGAATGCACAGCCGGAAGGCGGGTTGACGGGGTTGGGAAATTCGGCCGCCAGCCCGAGTTCGGGGACGCCCTGCCCCGCCTTTGCGGGTAGCACGGCGCGCAGTAGCGCCTGCGTGTAAGGGTGGCGCGGCGCCCTGAACAGCGCGCGTGCATCCCCCTCTTCGACAATCTGGCCCAGGTACATCACCGCCACCCGGTCAGCTAGATGGTGGATCACCGACAGGTCATGGCTGATCAGGATCATGGTGATCCCCCATTCCCGCTTCAGTCGGTTCAGCAGGTTGAGGATCTGGCTCTGCACCGAGACATCCAACGCCGAGGTCGGCTCATCGCAAATCAGGATCTCGGGTTCCGCGATCAGCGCGCGGGCGATGGCCACGCGCTGCCGCTGCCCGCCTGACAGCTGGCCCGGATAAGCGTCAATCAGATGCTGCGGCAGGCCGACCGAGGCCGCAAGTTCGCGTACCTTCTCGCGCCGCGACCGGGCTGTACCGGTGCCGCGCACGGTCAGCGGCGCGGCGATGGTGGCTGCAACGGTCATGCGCGGGTTCAGCGATGAATACGGGTCCTGATAGACCGCCTGGATCAGTCGCGCACGGTCCAGCCGGGTGTAGCTGTTCAGCGCCCGTCCGCCGATGCGCACGGTGCCCGAACTGGGCTCTTCGATGCCCAGCAACATCCGTGACAGCGTGGACTTGCCGCAACCGCTTTCGCCGACAAGGCCCAGCGTCTCGCCCTTTTCAACAGTCAGGTCGATGCCGCGCAGCGCCTGAAGGGTGCGGCGGCGCGCGAAGATGCCGCCCACGGCATAGCCCCTGGTGACGGCATTCATTTCCAGCACGGTATCGGTCATGCGGTTTCCTCGGGCAGGCGCGTCCACACATCGGGGTCGCGCGCGGCTGTGTCGGGGGCCAGCACGCAGCGCATGCTGTGCGGGGCCGCGTCCGGGGATGCGACATCGCGCATCGGCACAGCAGCCTGGGTGCAGACGGGCTGCGCATAGGGGCAGCGCCCGGCAAAGCCGCAACTGTCACGCGGACCGGTTTGACGCGGCACGACCCCGGGGATAAAGCCCAGATCATCGCCGGGCTGCGTCTCGCCCGGGCGCGGCAGCGATTGCAGCAACCCCTCGGTGTAGGGATGCAGCGGACCGGACAGGATCTGGTCGCAGGTGCCGCTTTCCACGATCTCGCCGCCGTACATCACGATGATGCGGTCCGCGACACCTGCCACCACGCCCAGATCATGGGTGATGATGATCAGCCCCAGCCCCATCTCTTCCTGAATATCCTTTAGAAGCCGCAGGATCTGCGCCTGAATGGTCACATCCAGCGCCGTCGTCGGCTCATCCGCGATGATCAGGTCGGGCTCGCACAACAGCGCCATGGCGATCACGACCCGCTGGCGCAGCCCCCCCGACAACTGGTGCGGGTATTGCCGCAGCCGGTCCGCAGGTGACGGGATGCCCACCCGGGTCAGCAGGTCCAGCGCCCGCGCCATCGCGCTCTTGTGCGAGATGCGGCGATGCTGACGCAGGATTTCGCACATCTGGTTGCCGATGGTGTAGCAGGGGTCGAGTGCGGTCATCGGATCCTGAAAGATCATCGACACGCGGTTGCCGCGCAGCCGCCGCCACTGGCGGTCCGACGCCTGCGCAAGATCCTTACCATCAAAGACATGCGCCGCGACCGTGGGACGGGCCGCACGGGGCAGAAGCCCCATGACCGCCAGCGCCGTCAGGGACTTGCCGCAACCGGATTCGCCCACGATGGCCAGGGTTTCGCCGCGCGCCACCTCCAGATCGACACGGCGCACCGGGTGCAGCATGCCGTTGGCCAGCGGAATATCGACCTTTAGATCGCGGATATTCAGCAGTTCTGCGCTCATGCCTTGCCCTCCGGTGTGGTGATATCGCGGAGGGCATCGCCCAGCAGGTTGATCGAGAGGATCAGGCAGACCAGTGCCACCCCGGGGATCGCGATCATCCATGGCCGGAACAGCAACTGGCTTTTCGCCTCGGCGATCATCAGCCCCCAGCTGACAAGCGGCGGCTGAACGCCGAGGCCCAGAAACGACAGTGACGCCTCCAGCAAGATCGCATGCGCCAGCTCGATAGAAGCGACGACGATTAGCGGGCCGGTGATATTGGGCAATATCTCACGCAGGATGATACGCAGGGTTGAGCTGCCGATGGTCCGCGCCGATGTCACGAACTCGCGCCCCGCCAGCGTCTGGGTGGCGGACCGGGTGACAATGGCGAAACGGTCCCACAGTAACAGGCCGATCACCATGACCAGCAGCGTCAGCGAATTGCCCATCACCGCCACGACCACCAGCGCCACCAGAACAACCGGCAGCGTCAGGCGGATGTTGATCAGGAAATTCACCGTCAGATCGACCCAGCCACCGAAGTATCCCGCCGCAAGGCCCAGCGAGACACCGATAAAGCCCGACACCAGCACGGTCAGAAACCCCAGCATCACTGATGTGCGCGCCCCGAACAGCAGGCGCGAGAACACGTCGCGCCCCAGATTGTCAGTGCCCAGCAGATGTGCGGTACTGCCGCCTTCCGCCCAGAGCGGCGGCACAAAGCGCGCGCCAAGGCTTTGCGCCGCAGGGTCGTAGGGCGCGATCAAAGGGGCCAACAGCGCGGCCAGCACGATCAGGAACAAGATGCCGCCGCCTGCCCAGAAGCCCGTGTGTTTCAACGCGCGGCGCAGCGTGACCTGTCCCGGCGATAGCACCGCAACGGGTGCCGTGGCGGCGGTGTCTGTAGCAGCGGGATGCGTCGCAGGTCCGGGGATATGTGTGTCAGTCATCTGATCCTCACGATACGCGGATGCGCGGGTCGATTGCCGCGTTTAGCAGGTCGGCGGCAAGGGTCAGCACGGCATAGGCGGCGGCAATCACCAGCAAGATCGCCTGAATCACCTGAATGTCGGCGCGTTGGATCGATTCCCACGCCAGATAGCCGATCCCCTTGAGCGAGAAGACGGATTCGACAATGATCGACCCGCCCAGCATGAAACCCATTTCAACCGCGGAGATGGAAACAATGGGTGCAATGGCATGGCGCAGCGCGTGGCGGATCACCACCCGCCAGGGTGACAAGCCATAGGCCCGTGCGGTGCGGACGTGATCCGATTGCAGCGCTTCCATCATCCCCGACCGGGTCAGGCGCATGATTGATGGCGTCGCGTAATATCCCAGCGCCACGACCGGCAGGATGAAATGCTGCCACGTGTCCCCGCCCGAGATCGGCAGCACGCGCAGCCAGACGCCGAAGACATACATCAGCCCGATGGCCACCAGAAACGACGGCATTGCCTGCCCCGCCACCGCCAGCCACAGGGCAAAGCGGTCGATGATCGTGTTGGGCCAGAGCGCGGCCGCAACGCCCAGCGTGATCGACAGCACCAGCGCGAAGGCCAGCGCCGAAACGCCCAGTGTCGCGGTCACGGCCAGCCGCTCAGGTAGCAGATCCGCCACATCGGTGCGCAGGTAGTAGGACCGTCCGAAATCGCCCTGAAACAAGCCGCCCACCCAGTCCAGATATTGGACCGGCAACGGGCGGTCGAAACCGAAAGTGTCACGGATGACGCGGACATCCTCGGGGCTGGCGCCATCGCCCGCCATGGTGGCCGCGGGGTCGCCGGAAAGATGCAGCAGAAGGAATGCCAGAATTGACGTGACGGTCAACACCGCCAGCATCACCCCGAACCGCTTCAGGATATAAAATGCCATACGACCTCGCGGTGCCGGGGCAAAGGTGCCCGGCCCATAGCTTGGGAGATTGGTGAAAGTATGCTGCAGGAACGCGGGAGCCGGCTTTGTCGTCCCGCACATTTGGTATCAGGATGTCAGAGCGGGGCGCCGTTTCGCTGGATACACACGCTCCGCTCTGCTCGGTCGGACCGGGTGGTTACGTTACTTCCACGATCCCAGGTAGAAATGCGCCAGTTCGTCATCCGTGATCGGATAGTCGAACTCATCGTTGAAACCATAGGTCCGCGCATAAAGGAACAGCGGCACCTTGTAGGCCTCATCCGCGATGCGGTTCAGCGCCCGGGAATAAAGTGCGTTGCGCGCCTCGGGGTCGGTTTCGACATTCGCCTCTTCCAGCCAGCGGGTGACATCCGCATCGCGGGCATAATCCATCTCGCCGCCGTCAAAGTAATACCCGGTCGAGGCAGACACATCGAGCACCCCATTCGAGCCCCATGTCAGGTTGCCCAGTTCAACCTCACCACCCGCCAGCGCAGGCCGCAGCACGCCCCATTGCACGAAGTTCAGATCGGCATTGATGCCCACCTCGCGCAGGTAGTTCAGAATGGCTTCGGCATACTGACGGTCGCGATAGCTCCAGAACGGCAGGGAAAGCCCGTCGGCATAACCTGCTTCGGCCAGCAGGGCGCGGGCCTTTTCGGGGTCATAATCGTATTGAGTCACATCGGTTTCGCAACCCGATTGCGCCGGTGCGCAGAGCGAGGGCAGCACGCGCGACCCGTCACCCACCAGGTTTTCGACAATCGCTTCGCGGTCGATGGCATGGGCGATGGCCTGACGTACCCGCACATCGGTCGTGGGGGCGTCTTCGCCGCTGCGGCCCGCGGCATCCAGTTCCAGAAACGACATCCGCAGCGTCGGCGCGGCGACAACCTCGATCCCGTCCATGCTGGACAGCATGTCGACATTCTCGGTCGGCACGCCCCAGATCCAGTCGACACCGCCGGTCACCAGTTCGGCGATCTGGGTTTCGGGGTCCTGAATGGTGCGGAAGACGATGGTACCGATCTGCGGCATGCCCTTGGGGCTATCGGCGAAGTAACCTTCGTTCTTTTCCAGCGTCAGACCGTCGCCCGACGTGAATTCCGTCATCTGATAGGGGCCGGTGCAGACCGGCGTCACTGCACCGTTATCACGGCGCTGCGCGCCATCGGCACCGGGCACCACGGGGGCGTTGTCGTAATGTCCGTCCGGAAAGATCGGCATAGTGCCGGTCATATATTCCAGCGCCGCCGGGGTGGGTGACTTTGCGTGGATGCGTACTGAATTGGGGCCGGTCACCTCGACATAGTCGATCCAGCTGGTCAGCTGCTGTGTCTGGCTTTCATTCGCGGGGTCGGACACGAAGTTCAGTGTATAGGCCACATCTTCGGGGCCAAAGGCCCGGCCATCATGAAAGGTTACGCCTTCCCGCAGCGTGACATCCATGGTGGTCGCATCGATCCATTCCCATGATGTTGCAAGCAGAGGCTCATAGGCATCGGTCAGCGGATCGCGGTAGATCAGGCTGTCACACATCGCATAGGTTACAATCAGCGTTTCGCGCAGGTTCGCGAAATAGATATCGGCAGATCCGATCTCATTCGCGGTGGCCCAGGTAAACGTGTCATCAACCTTGCCCGCCATGAGCGGCTCGGTCGAAACGGCGAGAAGAAGGGCACCAGTCAGACCAATACGTACAAACATTTTTTGTCCCTGTTGTTTTTGCCCCGACACCTGGTGACATCCCCCCCGTCCCCCTGAGCCGGCAAGGTTCAGGGCATCGCCAGTTTCGACGATGGGATAAGAGCGCGGGCGCCTGAGAACTATCAGGCCGCCGCCAGTGTAAGGCTCGTTTATAATGATTTGAGGCTATCAATCCTTGTGGGCCAGGGCAATTTCGTGTTGTGTATCAGTTCATGCATTCCCTGTAAGGAGGAACCAATGAAACTTCGCGGCCTTGAAGCCCTGCGCGCCTTCATGGAGGGCGGAAGCCTGAATGTGGCGGCCGAACTGATGAACTGCACGCAGCCGCAGGTCAGCCGCCTTCTCACCGCGCTGGAGGAAGAGGTCGGCTTTCCCCTGTTCGACCGCAAGGTGCGGCGGCTGGAACCCACCGACGAGGCGTGGCTGATCTACCAGCAAGTCGAACTGGCGCTGACGGAACTGGATGAGGTGACGGAAACCGCGAAACGCCTGCGCATGGGGCTGAAAACCCATGTACGCGTGCTGGCCGCGCCCTATGCGCTGGACGCGCTGTTTCTGGAGCCGCTGCGGCGGCTCAGGGATGACTATCCGCAAGTCACCGCCGGGATCGACATGCGCACGCGGCTGGAGATCGAACCCTCACTCAGACGCGAACGTTTTGACCTGGGCGTGGCCACCCTGCCGCTGGAATCGGATGCGCTGGACAGCGCGCCGCTGGCACGGGTGCCCATGGTCGTGGTGATGAGTGCGGATCACCCGCTGGCGGCGCGGCCCCATGTGACGGTGCACGATATGGTGGGTGAACCGCTGGTGTCCAACGCAACGAACACGCTGGTCCGGCGGGTGTTGCAGCAGTGCTTCGATGAGATCGGCGCGCGCCCCGACATCCGCTACCAGACGCCGAATGGCCCGGTTACCTGTGAGCTGGCGGGGCGGGGATTTGGCCTGGGGCTGGCGGATGGGTTCGTCGCGCGCTCCTGCCTGCGGCCCGGTGCCGTGATGCGCCTGTTCTATCCGGTCAGGACCATTCCCTACGTGCTGTTTTTTCCCCGCTATCAGACCCGCAGTCAGGCCGCCCGGACGCTGGCTGCGTATATTCACGAAGAGGCTGCGCGGCAGATTACGCTATCACCCTTCGACACGGTAACGGCCTGATATCGCATTGCCCTAAAAAGGGGTCATCCTCAATTTGTGTGGTGGAGCGAAAGCAATCGAGCCTTAACCCGCCTAATTCACCGGTCTGAGCCAGAAAGGAAGATGGCGAATGGTTTTCTCTTGTAGAATCAAGCTGTTCCTGGCAGAACACGAGTCAAAAGAATCTCTCGCTATGGGTGAAACCCTAACCACCTGGAAGCCCTCCTGCAATAGCTCTGTACGTGTCGAGATGAGCGGCCAGCGCTCCACCAGCGACAGCGGCGCTCTGCTGCTGCGCGAAGCTCTCGATAACAGCGGCGTAATCGATGCGCTGGAGGACAATCTGGTCGACCGTCGCCACCCGCTGCGTATCCGTCATTCGCTGGCCAGCTAGCTGCGCACCTTGGTGCTGCAGCGCGCGATGGGCTGGATCGACCTCAGCGATACCGTACATGAGGGCCTGCTGCGCCTGGCGAACTGGTGCCTGACCTCGCTGAAGGGCGGCGAACGCCCCACACACCTGACCCTGGATATCGACGGTCTGCAGATTGAGGTCCACGGTCATCAGGGAGGCTCAGCGTTTCATGGTCTTTACGGTGCACGGATCTACTCGCCGCTGGTCGCCTCGTTGGCCGAGACCGGCGACATGATGGGCGGCCTGCTGCGCGAGGACAACGCCGACACCTGGATCCCGCATCTGGTACGGCGACTCAACGAGAGCACCGGGACCCAGGTACGGGTGCGCATCGACGCCGGTTTCACCGACAACGCGACGCTGGAGGCCCTGGAAGGTCGTGACATCGAGTACCTGGGCCAGCTGCGTAGCCACACGAGCCTGCAGAAGTTGGCGGTGCCTTACCTGAAGCGACTCCGAGGCCGCCCGCCCGAGCAGCTTCGTGAGTGGTGCTACGACCTTGAGTATCAAGCCGATTCCTAGCCGCCGTCCTGGCCCTCTACCGCAAGCGCGGCAGCGCCGATGCGCACATGGGCGAGGTAAAGTCAGCACTCGACGTGCACCTCTTGTCGACGGATCGCGGCGCCTTCACCGTCCAGGATGTGAAGGCCCGCAACGAGGTGAGCCTACTGCTGAGTCTCTATGCCTACCAGGTACTGCATGTTCTACGCTGCCTGCTGGAGCACCAAACTCGTCAGGGCTGGGGCCTGACACGGATGCGCGAGCAGGTGTTCAAGATCGCCGCCACACTATCGCTGCACGCCTGGCGTATCACCGTTCACCTCGGCGACGCCGCCGACAAATGGTGGCCAACCTTGCTGAGGGGGCTGCCGAAGCTGACCGCGCTGAGCTGACGCGCCGGCGATACCACAACGGATCCAAGAGCAAGGCGTCCACCACGGTGGCTCACGACTACGGCTGCTCTGATGACCGTAATTCATTCCTGAAGGTTATAGAGCGGCAAAGAAAACGCTCTTATTGGGTATATATCGGCAGGTTTTTACGCCGCAAATGCTCTCTTGAGGGACGGTGCCGGCAGCAAGGGCCTTCAAGACACTCGATCAGCGCCCTCATGAATGAGGCGGGCTGAACTCCGATGGCCTCAGTCAAAGCTGGCGAGCTTACGCCGCTTGAGGAAGCTGGCGTGGCCATCATCGCGACGAGCGCCAGCCCAAGGAATAGACACCTTGGTAATGACAACTTCGCAGCTTACGAAGGTATTACGGCGCCTGGGGTTGTAGAACATCTCGATATAATCGAACACCGATCCTGGCAGCCTCCCGGGTCGGATAGCTTGGTCGCTCGTGAATCAGAAGCTGCGGCCAGTGTCAGTTTCCGTACGCTGTTCGTGACTCACCCCTTTGCTTGGTTATCGAATCGTAATGCGGTTCTCAGCGCTAACTGTCCGATAAGGGCGGCCATGGCCAGCACCATGGCCGTTGCCTGAGCCGGATTATCACCCAGTCCGGCGAGTGCGGTACACAAAGCACCGATGCCCATCTGAGCAAATCCGTAGAGGCCGGCGGCCGAGCCCACAACAGTGGGATTGATGCTGACGGCCAGCGTCAGTGCCGTAGGGCCGGTCATCCCCACGCCTAGTGTGAACAGCAGCATCGAAGCCTCAAGGGTGATGACGGACATCCAGCCGGCGTATACGACGACCAGCATCGAGATTCCTCCGGCCAGGCTCAGCAGGCTCGCCACCAGCATCAATCGCGCGAGCCCGACACGATGAATGGTGCGGTTGGTGATGAAGTTGCCCAGCGAGACGCTCAGTATCAGCAGAGAGAGATAATACGCCACGTGGCTCTCTGGCTTTCCTAGCTGTTCGACGAAGATGAACGGCGCCGAGGCAACGAAGGCAAACATAGCCGTGGTGGCGCAGCCTCCTCCAATCGCATAGCCGATGAAAGCGGGGGAGTGAATCAAAGTGCGATACTCATAGGCCAAACCGGGCAGGTTGACACGACCCGTGGCGTGCGCGGTTTCCGGCATTAGCCGCCACACGAACAGCAGGTTACCGATCCCCATCAAGCACAACGCCAGTAGTACGGTACGCCAGCCCAGCGTGGTGGTCAGCAGGCTCCCGACCAACGGCGCCAGCGCTGGGCCGATGGCCACCACCAAATTGAGCACCGCTAGCCGTTGTACGGCGCGGTCTGGGGCGGCAGTATCGCGGATCATGGCGCGCCCCAATGCTAGACCTGCGCATCCACCGAACGCCTGAAAGAACCGGGCCATGATCAGCGTTTCGACGCTCTGAGCTTGCCAGGCGAAGACGCCCGCGACACTGTAGATCAACATGCCCAGCATCAGCGCGGGTCTTCTACCCAGAGCATCAGAGAGCGGCCCGTAGAAGAGTTGGCCGAGCGCCAGCCCCAGGATGTAGAGGCTGATCGTCAACTGCATCTGGGCGTTATTGGCGTGCAAGGCCTCGCCGGCAATGGGTAGCGACGGCACGAAGATATGCATGGCCAATGTGCCGGCTAGCGTGATGAGCACTAGCATCCATAGTGCTGGCACTCCACGTGCGGAGGTGGCCTGTGTAGTGGTAGAGGGTGTCGAAGTGGCGGGGTCAGTCACGAATCGCCTCGTGAAGATGAAATGAGCGTCTGCAAGAACTAAATAGCACGGCAGCAATTAGCACCTTACGCGAATTACCTTTAGATGACTATTTGACCAAAGCCTCGCGAATGTCGATTTTCAAGGAAAATTGCTGCCTACGAAGGCGACGTCGCACAAGGTAGGATAATGTGTCGATTCCGTGTGTTGCCAATATCGCCACTCATCCAAACAGAGTCATGCCCAGCGTCTAATTCCGCGACAGTTGCCGCACCCTCACCAGCTATTCGGGATTGTCGATCATCGGTCAGTGCCTCGAGATTGTCGGCGGCGACAGCATCGACGGCCGTTTACCTATACCCTGATTCCGTGAAGCCAGCGCCGACACTTCCCCTATCACCTTCAGCGAGCATTTTTTGACCTCCGATTCCGTCTCAACCGCCGAATGCATCTCTGCCATGGCCAACCATAGCGGCATCGGCCGGCGACGATGACCCGTTTGCTCATGCATTGCTACCCGCCGGGTACGGTGATGCTGGCTGCCGGTGACCGTCAGCCCTCTGCGTGGTGCCTTTGTCCGACAGACGATCAGCATGGCGTGCCTCGCGGATAGCGCAGGCGGCTTCGCAGGGTGTTCAACACCGTCATGCGTCCGATGTCCTGCCCGAAGTCGAGGATGATCTGCCGCGCCTTTTGAACCACGAGCGCCGCACGATGCACCAGCTCTTGTAGCACGGTGCGGATCCGGCGCCGCTTGGCGGGATGGCGCACCGGGCTCAGCTCGCCGGTCATGCCCAGCTGCCCCATCAGCCGCAGGATGTTGTAGGCCAGCTGGGCGAGGTGCAGGATCAGATCGTTGGTGGCGAACTTGCCCGACGGCAGCCGCTCCAGGTCGAGGTCGGTCTTGATCTCACTGTGGAATTGCTCATGGGTGGCATGCGCCTGGTAGCGTTTGATCACCGCCTCCGGCGCCTCGTCCAGGCTGGTCCACCAGCCTTCCAACTCATAGTCCGGTTCGAGCAGCAACTGGCCATCGCGATCGGCGGTGCGCTCGACCAGGCGCATCACGCGTTGGACGACGTATTCGGTCTTGTTGTCGTCGTGGATCGAGACGGTCTGCGTCCACAGCGCCTGGCGCTTGCCAGGACGCAGCTCTTCCCAGTAGTCCGCCGCCACAGCCAACCAGGTATCCTGATCGGCCGTGGCCGAGCCGCGCGGGTTCCATTTGACGACATAGTCGAGCCGGCGCCCCTCGTCGGCAAAGACCTGGCGCTGCTGATCGAGAAGCGCCAGGTGCGCCTGGCTGTCGAAGCCGCTGTCCTCGCGTAACAGGATCGGTTGCTTGGTCAGGCATTGGGCGCGAGGCAGTACCCGCTCCAGGAAGGCGTTGCTCTCCTTCATGGTGTGCTGCTTGCCAGGCCGCAGTTCCAGACCCAGGCACCACCCTTCGTTGCCCAGATAGGCGGCGATCGGGGTGTAGCCATCGACCTTCTTCGAGTTGCTGTTGTCCATGACGAAGGTGTCGATGTCCAGGCAGACGTGCGTCGTCTCGGCGGTGATCGGTGCTTCG